>JASHRK010000129.1 GCA_030037405.1 Acidimicrobiales bacterium
CAACTCTCGATCCTGTTGCCCACCTCTTCCTTAGCCTTGTCGACGTTGCGAGAGATCCAGTCCGGCATCTCGCGCTTGCTGTCGACAGCACGGGTGACTTGGCGGCTCGTTCCGTCCAGGTGGGCAATGGCACCGCTCTCCACCATGGGCAGGATCCGAAGGAGAGCAAAGGGGGATACGGCGCTGACGGCGAGCAAGGCGATCGCCTCGACGAGCGCGGACAACCCTCCACGGCCGCCGCCGAGGGTGGCCACGGCGAGTGCCAGGACGGCCACGATCACGAGCTTCGAGAGCACGAGCGCCGCCAACGTCTCCGCCAGGCGACGCCCCCAGTGGGCTGTGCCGGGGAACGTCGAGCCGATGAGAGCGAGAGGAAGAAACAGCGTCGCAACCGCGACAGCGGCCGCCCGCACGGCGAGCTCCAGCCAGACGGCGAACGCCAACACCCCGGCAGCGACGAGAAGGAAGACGTTGACGGCGAGGTTGATCGGGTTGGCGCCGAGAAGCGCTTCGTTCACGCCTCGGAAGAAGTCATGCAGCGACCCGCCCGTGCTGGCGATGAGCGCCGCGGAAGCTTGGTCGACTGCTGCGAGTCCGAGAGCGACGAGCTCGACGGCAGCTCCTGTGAACACAAGGGCGAGGGGAAGACGGATAAGTGCCGCGCGAACAAGGCCCGACGGGTCCTGCCTCACGATCGACAAGATGGCCGCCGCGGCTAGCAGCGGGAGAGCGACGGTCGCCGCGAGGAGCCCCATCGTGCGCAGCTCCGCCTGCCATCCGGGGCCGGCGAGAACGGGTCGCGTCGTCACAGAGACGGCGGTCCAGATGAGCCCGATCATGTAGGCATCGGCGCGCGCGATCATCCGGTTCCACTCGGTGAACAAGAGGTTCACCGCCATACGCGCCGCTTCCTCCGCGATGCCGCGAAGCTCCGACGAGATCGGGTTTGTGATCGAAAGAGCGAGGTGAGCTCGCCGTTTCATCGGCGATCACCGGACCGACTGTCCGGCGCTGAACAGGAAGTTGATCACCTCGGGGGCCGCCCCTATGACGAGGGCGGCTATGGCCGAGACGAGCACGGCACGTCGCCCCGACGAGGAGTACTGGTAGTTGTTCGAGTGACTCCCGAGCGCCCAGACGGCCGCACCGATGACGAGCCCGACGAGCGAGGCGACGAGCGCCCACCAGCCAAGCCCATCGGTGATCCGCTGAAGCGTGCTCTGCCCCGGCAGGGCCGAGGAGGAGGGATGGAAGGAGACGACGCCCCCGCCGGCAGAAACGAGGCGGGCGATAGGCGACGAGTGACGTGTGATCGGAGACGGGTGACTGGGCACGGGCATCCTCCCCGCATGAACCGGGCTACTGCCGGCCGGCTACTTGAGCGGGTCGCCTGCGACCGAGAACCGTGCCAAGTGTACCCGCCTTTTAGCGCGTTGTCATGTTGTCTCCTATGATGTGATGTCGACGTGATGACGTCGCCGCATGACAGGCTGGAGGTGTGAGCAGCGTCGTGCGCGTCACCGTGCTCGACATTGTCGTCGCCGGTGTCGTCGTGGTCGTCCTGTTGGGTCTTGCCATCGCCCTCCCGGGCCGGAGGCGCCAGCGCGCCTTGCGCCAGCGCCTCGGCGCAGTGGCGACCCGTCTCGGCGCAGAACCCCGCGAGGAGCGCGGGTCGGTCGAGGACTCTCTCTCGAACCTCGAGCGTGCCACCGAGCTCGCCGCCGAGGCGGTGGGCGACTCGAGCTCCGAGGCGATCCGTCTGCGCCGAGCGCTCGACACTCTCGTGCAGGCCGTCGTGATAGTCGACGAGAACGGCAACACCGTCTTCTCGAACGGGCGGGCAAGCGGTCTCATGGGTGGCCGGCACGCCAACGCCATAGCTGCCCAGGCGGTCGAGGAGCTCCTCAGCTCCACTCCCCTCGGAGCTTCCGACGAGCGCACGATCGAGCTGTACGGACCGCCGCGCCGCACCCTCGTCGTGCGGACAGAGAGCATCGACAACGGCTCGCGGAACCTCGGGACCATCGCCATCATCGAAGACGTCTCCGAGCGCCGCCGTCTCGAGGAGGTCCGGCGCGACTTCGTCGCCAACGTCTCGCATGAGCTGAAGACCCCGATGGGCGCCGTCGGGCTGCTCGCCGAGACACTCCTCGGCGAGACCGAGCCTCAGGTGGCCCGTCGCCTGGCGCAGCGCATCCACCAGGAAGCCTTCCGGATCAGCCGCGTGATCGACGACCTCATCGACCTCTCGCGGATCGAGAATCAGCAGTCCCCGCCGCGAGAGCCCGTGCCTCTCAGCCTCGTCATGGCGGAGGCCGCCGAGCGAGTACGCGCCGCAGCCGACCAGCGCGACGTCGAGCTGCTCATCGAAGAGCCGAGGCCGGACATCGCCATCCTCGGCGACCGCCGCCAGCTGACGTCGGCGATCTACAACCTCCTCGAGAACGCTGTGAAGTTCTCCTACGAGAAGAGCATCGTGCGGGCCGTGGGCAGCCACGAGAAGGACGACGCCGTCGTGCGCGTGGTCGACCAGGGGATCGGCATCCCCGCCAGGGACCTGGAGAGGATCTTCGAGCGGTTCTACCGCGTCGACCCGGGTCGCGGGCGTTCGACGGGCGGGACAGGCCTCGGGCTCGCTATCGTCCGGCACGTGGCTGTCAACCATCACGGGAGCGTCGGCGTCGAGTCACGGGAGGGTGAGGGTTCGACGTTCATCCTTCGCGTGCCCCTGAAGCCCCAGGAGCAGCCATGAGCATCACTTCCCCCTCCCCGACAAGGGTGCTCGTCGTCGAGGACACCGAGTCGTTCGTGGACGCGCTCGTCGTGAGCCTCGAGCGGGAGGGTTTCGAGGTGTCGGTAGCCCGCGACGGGGTGGAGGCGCTCGAGCGCTTCGACGCCGACGAGCCCGATCTCGTGCTTCTCGACGTCATGCTCCCCCGCATGTCGGGGATCGACGTCTGCAGGACGATCCGGACGCGCTCGCAGGTGCCCATCATCATGGTGACGGCGAAGTCGACCGAGCTCGACACGGTCGTGGGCCTCGAGGTCGGTGCCGACGACTACGTCTCCAAGCCTTACCGGCTGCGCGAGCTCGTCTCCCGCATGAGAGCGGTGCTGCGGCGCCACAGCGCCCATCACGTCACGGGCCCGGTTGCGACGCTTCCGGCGGGAGCCTCGAAGGCCCTCGAGATGGCCGACGAGGTGCTCGTGGTGGGCGACGTTTGCCTCGACGTGAGCCGGCACGAATGCATCGTCCGCGAGGAGGAGGTCAAGCTCCCTCTGAAGGAATTCGAGCTTCTCGAGATCCTGATGGCCAACGCCGGGCGCGTCGTAACCCGAGACAGCCTCATCGATCGCGTCTGGGGCCTCGACTACGTCGGCGACACGAAGACCCTCGACGTCCATATCAAGCGGCTCCGCTCGCGAATCGAGGTGGACCCGTCCGCCCCGGCTCTCGTCACGACGATCAGAGGAGTCGGCTACCGCTTCGAGACCCCCCGGCGGTAGGCGGCAGCACCACGTGCCCGCGGTCGAGGTCGAGCATCTTCACGTCCGCTTCGGCGAACGGCATGCCGTCGACGACCTGAGCTTCTCGATCGAGCGGGGCGAGGTCGTGGCGTTGCTCGGTCCGAACGGAGCGGGCAAGACGACGACGGTCGAGACGCTCGAGGGCTACCGCCTGCCTGACGAGGGCGCCGTCCGCGTCCTCGGCCTCGACCCTTCGAGACAGCGCCGTGCGCTCGCGGCGAAGATCGGCGTCGTCCTCCAGAGAGGAGGCGTCTACCCGGTCATGAGCCCGGAAAGAGTCCTCTCCCTCTTCGCCTCCTACTACGACGGCCCGCGCCAGCCGGCCGACCTGCTCGCCCTTCTCGGGCTCGAAAGCGTTGCGAGAACGGCCTTCAAGCGCCTCTCGGGCGGCGAGCAGCAGCGCCTCCTCCTCGCTCTCGCCCTCGTCGGCCGACCGCAAGTGCTCTTCCTCGACGAGCCGACCGCCGGTGTCGATCCCCGGGGGCGGATCGCCGTCCGAGAAGTCATCGCCTCGTGCCGCGACGAAGGGGCGGCCGTGCTCGTCACGAGCCACGAGCTCGACGAGATCGAGCGCATGGCCGACCGTGTCGTCATCATCGACCGGGGACGTGTCCTTGCCAGCGGGTCCCCGACGGCGGTGGGCGGGGGCGGGAACGAGGTGCGTTTCTTCGTGGAGGGATTGCTCGACCGACAACGCCTCGGGGCCGCCCTCAGCGCCGAGGTGGTCGTCGAGCGGCCCTCGTGGTACCGCATCGCGGCCGAGAGCAGCCCTGCCCTCGTCGCAAGGCTGACGGCCTGGCTGGCCGAGAACGACCTCGTCCTCGGCGAAGTCCGCGTCGGCCACGAGCGCCTGGAGGACGTCTTCCTGCGGCTCGTCGAGGAGCGGGAAGGCGGCTCGTGAGGGCGCTGCGTGCTCAGGTTGCGGCAGAGGTCCGGATGACTCTCGAAAGAGGAGAGACGCTCCTTGTCACGATTGGCATCCCGGCCTTCCTCCTCGTCTTCTTCTCCGTCGTGAACGTGCTGCCGACGGGCCGGCGGCATCCCGTCGACTTCCTCGCGCCGGGGGTGCTCGGGCTCGCAGTCATGTCGACGGCGATGGTGTCCCTCGGGGTCGCGACGGGCTTCGAGCGCAGCTACGGAGTCCTGAAGCGGCTCGGGACCACGCCCCTCGGCCGACCACGCCTCCTCGTCGCGAAAGTTGCCGGGGTGCTCGCCGTCGAGGTGATCCAGGTGGTGGTGCTGAGCGCCATCGCCTTCGGGCTCGGCTGGCGGCCCCACCTCGTGGCCAGTCTCGCCATCTGCGGCGAGCTGCTCGCCACCGCTGCCTTCGCCGGCGTCGGCCTCGCCATGGCGGGCGCCCTCAGGGCGGAGGTCAACCTTGCCATCGTGAACGCCTTGTACATCGTCTTCCTCCTCATCGGGGGGATCGTCTTCCCGCTGCAGAGACTGGGAGGCTTTGCCGCCTTCGCCCGCCTGCTCCCCGCTGCTGCGCTCTCGGGCGTGCTCCACCCGACGCTCGGGAGCGGGACGGCGCCAGGAGTCGAGGCATGGGTCGTGTTGGCCGCTTGGGCCGTGGCGGCACCGCTTGTCGCCGCCCTCCTCTTCAGCTGGGAGTAGTTCCTGCTCGCCGCCGAGCGGGGTCAGCGGACGTTGGTGCCGTATTGCACGAGCACGTCGAGGACGATGGAGGAAAAGAGCACCGTCACGTAGGTGATCGAGTACCCGAAGAGCCGCATGGCCGACCTCGGGGTGGCGTCGCCCTCCCGGAGGGCCAGGGCGTAGAAGAGGTAGGCGCCGCCGGCTAGGCCGGACGCGCTCCAGTAGAGCCAGCCCATGTGGGCCACGACGGCGAAGGCGAAGGAACAGGCGACGAGGGCAAAGGAATAGGCGACGATCTGCCGCCTTACGCCGGCGAAGGACTCGACCACCGGGAGCATCGGCACCTCGGCGCGCTCGTAGTCGTCGCGGTACTTCACGGCGAGAGCCCAGAAGTGCGAGGGCGTCCAGATGACGATGAGGGCGAAGAGCACGAACGCCGCCCAGGAGAGATGGCCCGTCACCGCCGTCCAGCCGATCAGGACGGGAACGGCTCCGGCGACGCCACCGATGACGATGTTCTGCTTCGAGCGGCGCTTCAACCCGATGGTGTACACGAAGACGTAGAACAGAGCCGCGCCAAGGGCAAGACACGCCGAGAGGAGATTGACGAAGACGGCGAGGATGGCGAACGAGGCGGCCTCGATGACGACGGCGAAGGCGAGCGTCTCACCCGGTCTCACCGTCCCGGTCACGAGGGGGCGACTCTTCGTGCGCTTCATGACGGCGTCGATGTCCCTGTCGACGAACATGTTCATGGCGTTCGCCCCACCGGCCGAGAGCGTCCCCCCGGCCACCGTGGCGAGGATCAACCATCCCGAAGGGATGCCTCTCGCCGCGAGAAACATCGTCGGAACCGTCGTCACGAGGAGGAGCTCGATGATCCGCGGCTTCGTGAGAGCCACGAAACCGCCCGCCCGTTCGAGGAGGCTGGAAGATCTCCTACCGCTACCGCTGACCTGATCCGCCACCAGCGACAGCTCACTCACAGGCGTGATTGTACGACCAGTTAGACAGCCGTGTGCAGGAGGTCTGCGCACTCCCGTGAGGTCGCAGCAACGCCTCGGCAGCCCTACGATCTCAAGGGGTGCACGTGAGACAGAGACTGCAAGTGGCTCCTGCCACGGTCCGCAAAGCTTCACTTGCCACCGTCGTGGGCTACGGCCTCCTCGTCCTGAGCGGTGGAGCCGTCCGGCTCACGGGGTCTGGCCTGGGTTGCCCCGACTGGCCCTCCTGTTACCAGCACCGCCTCATCGCTGAGCTCTCGTTCCACCCGATGGTCGAGGACCTCAACCGCGCCTTCACCATTGCGGTCAGCATCGTCTCGATCGCCACCTTCCTCGCCGTTCTCCTGCGCTCACCCAAGCGGCGCGACCTGCCCTTGCCGGCTGGTGGCCTGATCGTCGGGCTGGCGGCACAGATCGTGCTCGGGGGGATAGTGGTGCTGTCCAAGCTCAACCCCTACCTGGTTGCGCTCCACTTCGTGCTCACGCTCGTCATCCTCGTCGATGCCATCGTCCTCTACCACCGCGCCGGCGTCCCGGACGACGCCGCCGGGACGCCTCGCAGGTGGCTGGTCGACCGGGAGCTGCGCATCCTCACCTGCTTGATCCTCGCCACCCTCACCGTCGTCACGGCGGC
>JASHRK010000130.1 GCA_030037405.1 Acidimicrobiales bacterium
ACCCGCAGTCCTCTCGGCACGGGCGCGCTCCGCCGCGTCGCGTACCTGCCGGAGGATCTCACCCTCCCCGAGCACGGGAGAGTCGATCCCCGCCGCCACGTCGAAGAGGTGGGCGACGGCAGCGTCGTCGTACCAGCAGACGACGCCCGAGCCGACCTCGACCATCCCCCCTCCCGCCTCCGGCCGGTGCTCGCCGGCGACGCCGGCAGAAGATGGTGGCACCTCTCCACCGGTGCGGCTCCGCAACCAGGACTCGATCTCCGCCAAGCCGTCGTGGAAACGCTCCACCACGGCGTAGACCTCGGTGCGCATGCAGGTCGACAAGATGACGACCTCGCTCAGGTGCGGGCTGTCGGCCAGCTGGGCGAGAGCCTTGGCGAGCTCGTGCTCGGGAACCGCCACCTTCTCGAAGGTCTCGAGTGGGGCGTCGCGCTCGTGAACGCCGACGACTACGACTGCCACGTCAACTGCACCTCTCCGGCTTTGGCGCCAAACCGCCATCGAGCGTAGCGAGGAACGACACGGCGGCGCAGCTCATAGCCCAAGGGGTCGGGCGCTGGCGGCCTTCGCGGAGTCGATCTCCTCGACGGCGTGCTCGACCGAGTCGATCTCGCGCCGCTGCGGGGGGACGGTCTCCCGCGTTCGCACCGCCTCAGGATGTGCCTGGTAGAAGGCGAGAACCTGCAGCTCGGCGGAGAAGTCCACGTGGCGCACGAGCACGGGGTCCGGCGTGACGACGAGGGCAGGGGCGAAGTTGAGGATCGCCCCGACGCCGCCGGAGACCAGCTGGTCTGCCACGTCTTGGGCGGCGAAGGCGGGGGTGGTGACGACGCCTACGGAGACTCGCTCTCGCGCGCACAGCTCTGCGAGCTCCGAGACGTGGCGCACGATGAGGCCTCCGACCTCCTCGCCCACCGTACGCGGATCGTTGTCGAACAGCCCGGCCAGCTTGAAGCCTGCGCTCACGAATCCCTGGGAACGGGCGAGCGCGTGCCCGAGGTGGCCGATCCCGACGATGACGACGGGACGGTCCTGGTCGGTGCCGAGCTCCCGGCGGATCTGGCCGAGCAGGAAGTCGACGTCGTAGCCGGTCCCCGGCGTGCCGTAGGTCCCGAAGTGCGACAGGTCCTTGCGCACCTTGGCGGCGTTCACCCCGGAGGCGTCGGCCAGCTCGGCGGAGGACACCGTCGATACGCCTCGAGCAGAGAGGTCACGCAGAACTCGCTGGTAAACCGGCAGTCGGGCCACGGTGGGCTCGGGGATGCGGCGTGCGAAGCGCTCCCTCATGGGTGCCGATCGTAACTACCTCGTGCATTCGGTCACAAAATCGGACGCTACGGGTCCAAGGTGGCGGCGGCATGCCCTCGAGAGGACGGCACCCGGCCGGGCGAAGTCAGCCCGCCTCGGTGAACCTGTCCGAGAGGTACTTGTTCACATCCTCTTCGCGCAGTCGATAGGACTTGCCTATCCGCACGGCAGGTAGCTCTCCTGCCTTCACGAGGCGGTACACGGTCATGTTCGAGACGCGAAGCACCCGGGCGACCTCCGCGACTGTGTAGAACTTGGCCTTCGTATATTCGACGCTAGTCAGCTCTATCACCCCTCTCCGCCTGGTGAAACTGTACGCCAATGTGGCTCATGTGAGAAGTGGGCCTGGCGAGAACGGTGTGGACGAGCCCGGAGAACCCCGGGAACCCCGGAGAACCCCGGGGAGGAAATCGCTTAGGAGGACAGGCCCATCTCGCGGGCTCGGGCCGTGGCGGCGGCCACGGCCTCGATCACAGCGGCGCGAAAGCCGTGAAGCTCGAGAGCGCGCAGACCGGCGGCGGTCGTGCCCCCCGGCGACGTCACTGCCGCCCGCAGCTGCTCGGGGGTCTCTTCCAGCTCGGTGAGGAGCCTCGCTGCGCCGAGAATCGTCTGGTTGGCGAGCAGGCGGCTCACCTCTCGATCCAACCCCTCGCCTACTCCCGCTTCCACGAGCGCCTCTGCCAGCACGAAGACGTAGCCCGGGCCCGATCCAGAAAGTCCGGTGACGGCGTCAAGGAGGTGCTCGGGCACGCGGGCGACCACGCCGAAAGCCGAGAGCACGCCCTCTGCCCAGGCGTAGTCCTCCTCGGTGGCGCTCGGCCCACCGGCGAGACCGGCGGCGCCGGCGGCCACAAGGGCTCCCATGTTGGGCATCGCCCTCAGCACGGCGATCCTGTCCCCGACGAGCGCCTGCAGCTCTCCGATGCGAACGCCCGCCGCGATCGACACCACGCGGCAGACCTCGTGCTTCGCGACGGACCTCGCAGCCTCGGGGACGTCGCCGGGCTTGACGGCGAGCACGGCTGACTCGCAGTCGACGGGCTCTCCGGTGAGAGTGACGCCCGGGAACCGGTGGGCGAGCTCCTCCCGCGCCGCCTCGTAGCGTTCGGCGATCGTCACGTCGCCAGGCTCCAGCCATCCCGTGCGCAGCAAGCCGCCTACGAGGGCTCGCCCCATGCGGCCCCCGCCGACGACGAGGAGGCGGCTCATCGGCTCAACACTCGACGAGCGTCCTCGTCGTGAGCTCGGCGTAGAGCCGGGCCAGAGTGCCCGCCGCCGTCGACCACGTGTAGCCCGCCGCCATCTGCGCCCCGGCCGAGCCGAGGCGACGCCTGAGCTCGCGGTCCGTGACGACCTCGACGACGTGCTTGGCGAAGCCTGCCGGGTCTCCCGGCTCGACGAGGTAGCCGGTCACCCCGTCTTCGACGAGCGTCGTGAGCCCGCCGACGGCGGCGGCGACTACCGGGATGCCGCAGGCGGCGGCCTCCAGGGCGACGAGCCCGAAGGACTCAGAGCGCGAGGGCACGATGCAGCAGTCCGCCGCCCGGTAGTAGGTCGAGAGGAGCTCGTGAGGCTGGGGCGAAGAGAAACGCACCTTCCGCGACAGTCCCATCTCCTCCACGAGCTCGCGCAGCGCCACCACTTCTTCCGGGCCCTTCGGTCCGCTCGGTCCGCCGACGACGACAAGGCGGGCATCGCTCCGCCCGGAGGAGTGGATCTCGGCGAGAGCCCTCACGGCAACGTCGGCGCCCTTCAGCGGCTGGATGCGGCCGACGTAGAGGAGGAGCGGACCGGCGTCGTCGAGCCCGAGGGCACGACGGGCACAGGTCCTGTCGCCCGGCGAGAAGAAGGCGTGGTCGACGCCGAGGGGCACGATCTCGATCCGGCGCGGGTCGGCATCGTAGAGCTGCACGAGCTGGTCGGCCTCGATCGTGCAGGAAGCACAGAGGGCGTCGGAACAGCCAATTATCTCCGCCTCCAGCTTGGCCCGGCGCCCCGTCGCCACGTCCTCGGCGTCCTCGGGGCTCGCCTCCGCCTTCACACGGTCGAGGGTGTGGAAGGTCGACACGAGCGGCAGGCCGAGGCGGTGCTTGATGGCATGGCCGGCCACCCCGGAGAGCCAGTAGTTGGCGTGCAGCACCCCCGGAACGGCACCGATGTCGCCGAAGTGAGACAGACCAGATGAGCTCGGGCGGGCCACGGCCCCTGTCAGGTGGGCAACGACCCCCTCGGTGAACTCGTCCAGGTGCTCGAAGAGCCGCTCCTTAGGGACAGGGCGGGCAGGCCCGGCCGTGACGTGGTGAACCTCGAATCCCGGCTCGACGACGACGGTGGGCGGGAGCTCGGGGGAGTCGCGCCTCGTGTACACGTCGCAGAAGACCCCGGAGCGGGCAAGGGAGGTGGACAGCTCCCGCACGTAGACGTTCATCCCCCCGCCGTCACCGCTCCCCGGTTGGGCGAGCGGCGACGTGTGAAACGAGAGGACAGCGAGCCGACGCATTCCCGGAGATTATCGACGGTCGTCGGCCTCGCTCGCCAGCGGGCTGCCGGCGGCGGCGCGTGAGCCGTCGGGCTCGTTGTAGCCGTTCTCGTGGAGAAACGACCGGTAGATCCGCACGAGCGCCTCGCGCTGGTACGGGTCGAGGTGGGGATCGGTACGGATCGAGCGGACGACGTCCTGGTCGCCGGAGTCCCGCTCGAGGATCCCGGCGCGCACGTACAGGGTCTCGGCCGACATCTGGAGACCCTTTGCGATCTGCTGGAGGATCTCCGCCGACGGCCGGCGCAGACCCCTTTCGATCTGCGAGAGGTAGGGGTTCGAGATGCCCGCCATCTCGGAGAGGCGGCGCAGGGAAAGCCGTGCCGTCTCACGCTGCTGGCGTATGAATTCCCCGAGGTCGGCCCAGCGATCCGGGACGTTGTCCACCGTGCCCCCGACCCAGGACCTAGGACAACAAGCTGTCCGAGTCGGCGCGGCCGTCTTTGTAGCGGTCGACGATGACCCCCTGGATCTCGTCGATCCGCTCGTGCAGGAGGTGTCGCCACTTGGAGACGGCCCTCTCCTCCTCGCGCAGGCGCTCGAGGCTCGCCCGCAACTCCCCGTCTTCGAGGCTGCAGAGGTTGGCCCCGGGCAGGGTCCCGCCGGCAAGCGTCACGGTCGCACGGTCACTGTCGAGGACCTCGGTCAGCAGCTGCTCGATCGCGACCTCCTCGCTCACGTGGATCACCTCCCCTGCTGCTTGCGCCGTGGGCGCAGGCGTGTGGGCGGGCTCGGCCACGGGCCCGGGTGAGGCAAGTATCGAGGGGAGCTTCTCGACGAGGCGGCTCAAGTCGCTTCGGCCCAGCTCCTTGCGCACCTCGATCTCGGCGATGACGAGGTCGAGGTGCCCCTGGATCACCCGGCGGAGGTAGGACAGGAGAGCCTCGGCCCGCTCGCAGGCGTCCCTTCGCTCTCTCAGCTCCTCGACGGACGCGCCAAAATTGCCCTCGATGAAAGAGGGCGAGCAGAGCTGCTCGAGCTCCT
>JASHRK010000014.1 GCA_030037405.1 Acidimicrobiales bacterium
GCTCGGTCGTCCTCGTGCACGTCGAGAGGATCGCCGACTCGTGCGGCTACGGAGTCCCCTTCATGACCTTCGAAGGGCACAGGCGGACGGCCGACGAGTGGCACGCCCGCAAGGGGGAGGAGGGCGTGCGGCAGTACTGGGCGGAGAAGAACGCCGAGAGCATCGACGGGCTCGCCGGAGTGCCCCTGCCGTAGGCCAACCAGGGCCGAACGTTCGTCCTGTCCGAGGGTGAGGCGCCGTTTTGTGGACGTGAGTACGCGCATGCGCGGTGAAATGTGCACGTTTCGCGACCGGGGGCGTGAGGCAGGCCGATGCCACGTTTTGTGGACCTGAGTACGCGCATGCGCGGTGAAATGTCCACGATCCGTGGGCGCCGGGCGTGCTCGAGCGAAGCGCTGTTTTGTGGACGTGAGTACGCGCATGCGCGGTGGAATGTCCACGTTTCGATGGTCGCCGCATCAGGGGCCGTTTGTGGAAGTGGGTACGCGCATGCGCGGCGAAATGTCCACGATCCGTGGGCGCTGGGCGCCCAAGGTGACGCACGTCAACCGCTCGCCTGCACCCTACCGACCACCTGGCTGGGGCTGGTGGTAGCGCTCCCTGGCCGGCTCCGAACTCCGAGGCCGCTGCGCGGGACTAAGAATGGAGGCAGAGGGGTGGGTATGAAGGTGATGACGATGAGCGGACCAGCTTGGCTCGGCGACATCTTCGCCTCGCTCACCCTCCTCGTCGCCCTCTCGAGCGCCGGCCGGCTCGTACTCGGCCCTCGCTGGGCGCGGCTGGTAGACATCGAGGCGGACTTTGACCACCTGTTGATGGGGGTGGCGATGGCCGGGATGTTCGTGGCGTCGCTCGACCCGCTTCCTTCTGTGGCCTGGGAGTCCATCTTCTCGCTCGTCGCCGTCTGGTTCGCCTGGCGTTGCGTCTGCCTTTGGACCGGGCGCTCGGTACGGTCCGCCGCCTCCCAGCACCACGTCGTTCACTACCCGACGCACCTCGTGATGGCGCTGGCGATGCTCTACATGTACTTCGCTGGCGCATCTGCCGTGGGACCGACGGGGGGAGGGACCGCGACAGCCTCTGGCGAGCTCGTCGGTCTGCCGCTGCTCTTCCTGATAGTCCTCGTCGCATCGGGCATCTGGGAGCTTGACTGGGCAGAGTGGTTGCGCCGGCCACGTGTGGTCCCCGTCACAGCCGCAGTGCGCGAGTACGCCGTGGTCGGATACCGTGCGAGCTCGCCGGCTGAGCCACCTGGTGGCGTCGGCGATGCGACGCCGGAGTCCCCTCCGCCGTCTACCGAAGGCTCGCTTCTTCTTGCTCCCGGAATAGCGACGGCCGCCCATGTCGTTATGTGCCTTGCCATGGCTTACATGCTCATCGTGATGCTGTGATCGCTCATCCGGCCGACACGGCGCGAGCGTCACCACCCCGCCCCGGGGGGCAAAGACGGGACGGTGGCGACGAGATCTCGATCGAGATCTCCGGGATGACCTGTGGCGCCTGTGCTGCTCGCATCGAGCGCCAGCTCAATCGGCTCGAGGGCGTCGAGGCCTCGGTGAACTACGCCGCTTCACGAGCGACGGCCACCGTGGCGGAAGATCGCTTGCCGGAGGAGCTCCTCGAGGCGATCAGGGAGATCGGTTACGGTGCCCGTCTCGCCGGGGCGCAAGCTGCCCCGGGGCAAGCCACAACTCCCGCAACTCCCGACGACGCCCGCCGCCTGGGGATCAGGCTTGTCGTGGCCGCCGTGGCTTTCATGCCCCTCTGCGACCTCTCCCTCGTCTTCTTGCTCCTCCCGGTCACACATTTCCCAGGGTGGCAGTGGCTGCTCGTCGCTCTTGCCGCCCCGGTTGTCGGCTATTGCGCCTGGCCCTTCTATGTCACCGCCGCCCGGGGACTGCGCCATGGGACCTTCACGATGGACACCCTCGTGTCTCTCGGCATCCTCACGTCGACGGGCTGTTCGCTCTACGGGATCTTCTTCGAGGCGGCGCCACGCGAGCACTCGGTGCTCTACCTCTTCTCGCACTCGGTGAGCGGGTCCTGCTACCTCGACGTAGCGGCGGGCGTCACCACCTTCCTGCTCGCGGGCCGGTACTTCGAGGCGTGGATGCGCCGCCGCACGGGTAACGCCCTCTCCTCTCTCTCCGCTCTTGCCGTCAAGGAGGTGGCGATCATCGCCGACGACGGCGAAGAGGTCCGGCGTCCCGTCGCCGAGCTTGCCGTCGGGACCCGCTTCGCCGTCCATCCCGGCGAGGCTGTTGCCACAGACGGGGAGGTCGAGCAGGGACGGTGCTTGCTCGACCGCCAGATGATCACAGGCGAGTCGATCCCGGTCGAGCTCGGCCCCGGCGACGAGGTCGTCGGTGGCACGGTTGTGCTCGACGGAAGGATCGTCGTGCGGGCGACGAGCGTCGGGTCGGACACCCAGCTCGCCCGTATGGTCCGCCTTGTCGAGAACGCCCAGAACGAGAAGGCGGCGGCCCAGCGGATCGCGGACCGGATCGCGGGTGTCTTCGTCCCCGTCGTCGTGGCCCTGGCGGCGTTGACCCTTGCCGGCTGGATCGTCGCCGGAGTGAGCGCGGCACGAGCCATCGACTGCTCTCTCGCCGTCGTCATAATTGCCTGCCCGTGCGCCCTCGGCCTCGCCACACCGATGGCGCTAGTCGTGGCGTCCGGCGCAGGCGCAAGGCGGGGCGTCTTCTTCAAGGGCTACCTCGGCCTAGAGGCATCCCAGCGCATCGACACCGTCGTCTTCGACAAGACGGGCACGGTGACCTTCGGGCGGATGGCGCTCGTGGCGGCGGTGCCGGTCTCCGGCGTGACGAGGACCGAGCTGCTCCGCCTCGTCGGTGCCGTCGAGCAAGCCTCTGAGCACCCTGTGGCGCTCGCCGTGGCGGGAGCTGCCCGCCAGGAGCTCGGTACCCTCCCTCCGGTCACGGACTTCGTGGCGCGCGCCGGCTTCGGGGTCGAGGGCGTCGTCGACGGCTCCAAGGTCGCCGCCGGACGGCCCGACCTGCTCCGAGCCACAGGGGAGGACTCGGCGGACCTTGCCCGGCGCTCCGAGGAGCTCGAGGAGCGCGGCCTCACGGTCGTCGTCGCATGGCGCAACGGGGAGCCGATCGGCGCGTTGGGGATGGCGGACTCGCCTCGGCCGTCCGCCTCGACTGCTGTCTCCTCGCTGCGCCGGCTCGGTCTTCGCTGCCTGCTCCTCTCAGGGGACAACGAGACGACGACGCGACGTATCGGAGCCGAGATCGGGGTCGACGACTTCCGGGCGGGCGTCGTCCCCGAGGGCAAGGTCGACTACATCCGGGAGCTGCAGGCGGCCGGCAGGTGCGTGGCGATGGTCGGGGATGGGGTCAACGACGGCCCGGCACTCGCCGTTGCCGACCTGGGCATCGCGGTCGGCTCGGGCACCGATGTGGCGATCGGGGCCGCCGACCTCATCGTCATCGGGGAGGACCTTGGCGCCGTCGCCTCTGCCGTCGTCCTCGCCCGCCGTACCATCTCGACGATCCGGGGCAACCTCGTCTGGGCGTTCGTCTACAACCTGGCGGCACTGCCGCTCGCCGCCTGCGGCTTCCTGAATCCGCTCGTGGCCGGGGCAGCGATGGCCTGCTCGTCGGCCTTCGTGGTGTGGAACAGCGCACGGTTGCGCAAGGGGGCGGAGCCGGGACCTCCGCCCCCTCCGCCAGCGAGTGTCGTCCTCGTCCCTGGCTGATCAACTCGAGCACTCGACCTGCCAGGTACTGGCGCCACTGCTCGTGTGCTCGATCCGGTAGACGGTCGTCGAGCCGCTGGACCGGTACGTCGTGAAGCTACCTGTTACCCATCCGTCTCGGGCGCGCTGGCGCGCGCCGGACGGGATGCGCAGAATCTTCTCCGTCACGGTGACGAGCCCGTGGGTCTCGACACACTTGGGATACGTGAGGCAACCGCATCTCCTCCGAGCATGAGATTGCGGGTGCAGTGGGGTCGTCGGTAGGCTCACGCCGCATTACAAATGCGTGTCGGCGCGCCATCTGACTGGCGCCTGAGAGGGGACAGGGAGAGAAATGGGAGCTGACGCATCCATTCCGGGAGACGGCGCGCGGCACTCACGCAGGGAGTTTCTCCAGCGCTCGGCGACAGGAGCGGCGGCACTCGGGGTGGGTGGATTCGCGGCACGACACGGACTTCCCACCTCGATCCGGCCGAGGGCTACCAGAGAGGAGCTGGCCAGCGAGAGACCCGAGAGCAGCACGCCAAAGCGGGGCGGGACGCTCCGGGCGGCCATCAGCGGCGGTGCGGCCTCGGACACCATCAGCCCGCTTAGCCCAACTCTGACAACGGACTTCGCTCGGGTGCTGAACCTCTACGATCCCCTCGTCCGGTTCACTCCCGAAGCTGGTATGGAGCTTGCCCTGGCCGAGGAGATCGAGCCGAACAAGGATGCCACTGAGTGGACCATACGCGTGCGGGACGGCGTCACCTTCCATAACGGCAAGCCTCTTACCGCCGAGGACGTGATCTACACGTTCCGCACCATCATTAATCCAAAGAGCCCGGGAGCAGGCGCGTCGTCCCTGACGCGTCTCGACCTTCGGAGCATGAAGGTCGTGGATCGACGAACAGCTAAGTTCCCGTGTACCGCTCCCTTTTCAACCTTTTCCGAGGTGTTGCCTAACTACTATTTTAATATAATTCCCGTTGGATTCGACCCTCATCATCCGGTCGGGACCGGGCCATTTCGTTATCAAGAGTTCACGCCCGGGGTATCGAGCCGCTTTCTACGATTTGACGACTACTGGATGACCGGCCTGCCTTATCTTGACGAGATGATTGTGGAAGATTATGCAGAGGAGGATTCCCAAGTAGACGCCTTGGTCTCCGGGGCGGCGGATGTCATTAACCAGCTTACCTTTCCCTCGATCAGCTCCGTAGAATCAGGCGGGGCCGAGGTCCTCGTCTCTAATGGAGGAGGTTTTACTCCCTTCACGATGCGGGTTGACCTCGAGCCATTCCGCGACCCTAGAGTTCGCAAAGCCTTCGCCCTAATAGTGGACAGAGATCAGATGCGCCAGCTCCTGTTCGACAAGTACGGTCTGATAGGAAACGATCTTTATGCGCTTTGGGATCCTGTCTATGACCACTCAATACCTCAGGCGCATCAAGATATCGAACAAGCAAAGCACTTGTTGAAGGCAGCTGGGCATGAGCACCTCACGATAACCCTGGTTACCGCGCCGATGTACCAGGGAGTCACGGGGGCAGCTGAGATCTTTGCCGAG
>JASHRK010000131.1 GCA_030037405.1 Acidimicrobiales bacterium
GTGCACGGGGTCCCACAGGTTGGGCTCGGTCGTCTTCTCGTAGATCTCCGTGAGGATCCCCCCGGCGTCCAGTCGCGGCTCGATCTCGACATCGAGCGAGGCGGCCACCTTGCGTAGCTTCTCGGCGCCCATGGCAAGCGACGCCTCGACTCCGGTCACCTCCTCGACGACCTCCTCCAGGGTCGCTCTGCGCCATGGAGGGCTCAAGTCGAGCGGCCGGCCCTGGAAGGTGATGACAGTCCCGCCCGTGACCGCTCGGGCTGCCCCCGAGATCAGGTACTCCTGCAACTCGGCGATGTCGTGGTAGTCGGCGTAGGCCTGGTAGGCCTCGAGCATCGTGAACTCCGGGTTGTACTTCGGCCCGACCCCCTCGTTGCGAAAGACCCTCCCGATCTCGAAGACACGCTCGATGCCTCCGACGATGCATCGCTTGAGGTGGAGCTCGAGGGCGATGCGAAGGTAGAAGTCGGCGTGCATCGAGTTGTAGTGGGTGACGAACGGCCGAGCGAAGCCGCCGCCTGGGATCTGTTGCAGGACCGGTGTTTCCACCTCGACAAAGCCTCGGGCGGCGAAGAGCTCCCGCAGCGTCTCGACCACCCGCGACCGGAGCAAGAAACGCTCCCTCACTCCCTCGTTCGCCCAGAGGTCCACTTCACGCTGCCGGTAACGGAGCTCGCGGTCTGCGACCCCGTGCCATTTGTCGCCGAAGCCGTGCTGCGCCCGGGCCAGGAGCACGAAGGAGGAGACCTTGACCGACAGCTCCCCCCGCCTCGTGCGCACCACCTCGCCGTCGGCCCCGACCCAGTCACCGAGGTTGAGGCGCTTGAAGGCCGGGAAGCGGTCGGTGACGCCCTCGAGGCAAAAGAGCTGGATCGAGCCCGTCCAGTCCCGCAGCGTGGCGAAGGCGAGCCTCCCCTGGAGGCGAAGGAGCATGATCCGTCCCGCCACGCGGACGGCCTCGCCCGACTCCTCGCCGTCCTTCAGATGACCGAGACGCTCGCAGACCTCTCCGGCGCCCACCGTCCCCTCGAAGCGGTAGGGAACCTCACCGGCTCCGTCGCCAGGCTCGCTTTCGCCTTCGCCTTCGTGACCGAGGAGACTCGAGGTCATCTGTGGTCCGTGTTTCTCTCGAAGACGAGGCGGAGCCCGTGCAGCGTGAGCCAGGGCTCGTGGTGCGTGATCGTCTCCGAGAGGGGACGGATCAGCTCCGCCAGCCCTCCTGTGGCGACGACGCGTGCCTCGCCGAGCTCGTTCACGATGCGGCGGCAGAGACCGTCGACGAGGCCGACGTAGCCGTAGATGACGCCGGACTGGATCGACTCGACGGTCGACTTGCCGATGACGTTTCGCGGCTCGACGAGCTCCACGCGCCGCAGAGCGGCCGCCGCCGCGAAGAGTGCGTCCGTGCTTATCTCGATTCCGGGGGTGATGGCGCCGCCCAGGTACTCTCCTGCGCCCGACACGACGTCGAAGGTCGTCGCCGTCCCGAGGTCGACGACGACGATTGGAGGAGCCAGCAGGTCGAGGGCTCCGACGGCGTTGGCGATCCGGTCCGCCCCCACCTCCTTGGGGTTGTCGTAGAGGATCGGCATCCCGGTGCGTACCCCGGGCTCGATCACGACGACGGGCACCGGGAACCATCGTTGCGCCATCTCTCGCAAAGCCGAGGTGACACTTGGCACTGAGGACGACACCGCGATGCCCGACAAGTGCCTCTTCAGCTCTTCGCCTCTGATGTCGAGGCCGACGAGCCGTAACAGCTCGACGAGGAGCAGGGCGTGCTCGTCGGGAGTTCGCTCCGCCACCGTCACGATCCGCCAGTGATGCTTCAGATAGGGGATCTCGCCGCCGGCTTTGCTCCGGTCGCGCCCGGTGGGCTCCCCCGCCGTCGACGGCTCGAAGACGCCGATCACCGTCTGGGTGTTGCCGACGTCGATCGCAAGGAGCACGGGATGTTTCTACTCGACCGGTTGCTCGTGGCCCGGCGCCGTGTCGCAGGACAGGTCGAGCCCGATGTCGAGGGCGGGGGCGGAGTGCGTGAGCGCCCCGACAGATATGAGGTCCGGCCCGGCGCGGGCGTAGTCGGCCACGGTCGCAAGCGTCATGGCCCCAGAGGCTTCTACGAGCACGGCCCGAGCCTTTCCTCGGGGATGCGCCCTGACGAGAGCCACGCAAGAGGCGAGCTCCTCCGGCGACATGTTGTCGCAGAGCACGAGCGTCGCCCCGGCCTCCAGGGCCTCGGAGACCTGGTCGATCCGGTCGCACTCGACCTCCACCATGCGCCCAGGCCAGCGCGCCAGCGCCTCCTTCACAGCTGCGGCGATCGGGACCTCGCCGAGGTGGTTGTCCTTCAGGAGGACCCCTTCCGAGAGGCTCCCGCGATGGTTGAGACCGCCGCCCGCTCGCACGGCCGCCTTCTCGAGGGCTCGAAGCCCTGGGGTCGTCTTGCGCGTGTCCCAGACGCGGCAATGCGGGTTCGCTTCCCTCACCGTCTCGACGTACTTGGCCGTGAGCGTGGCGACCCCAGAGAGATGGCAGAGGAAGTTGAGCGCCGTGCGCTCGGCAGTGAGGAGAGACCTCAGGCTCCCCGAGAACGTGCCGAGCACCTGGCCAGCGCTCACGCGGGCGCCGTCGGCAGCCTCGAAGAGCGCGGTGACGCCACCGACTTGCCGCGCCGTCTCGAGAGCGCAGGCCGTGCCTGCGACGACGCCCTCACGGCGGCTCACGAAGGTCGCTTCGCCCGTCGCCGTGGCGGGGATGAGGGAGGAGGTCAGGTCGCCGAGGGGGGCGAGGTCCTCCTCTAAGGCAAGGGCGACAGCGCTTCGCACCGCTCCAGGTGGCGGTTCGGGGCTTGGCGCTTCACCCACGAGGCATCTCCACGCCGAGACGCATCCGGAAGCTCTCTCTCGTCGCCGGGAAGTCAGCTCTCGTGTGGGCGCCCCGGCTCTCCTCTCGGGCGAGGGCGGCCGTCACGACCGCCAGACCGACGTCGCAGAGGTTGCGCAGCTCGGCGTCGGCCGGCGCATGACCGCTTGTCTCCCCGGTGCCGCAGGGGAGACCCGCCGCCGAGGCGCTCGCGGCGGCAAGGAAGCGGGCCACCTTGGCAAGCGAGCCGCCGTCACGGACGATGCCCGCGCCTTCTGTCATCTGCCTCTGCAGCTCTGCTCGTGCCTTCTCCGCCCCGAGGCCACCCTCCGCCCCGAGGCGACGCTCCGGCCCGAGCTGGCCTGCCAGGTCGGCCGGCGGCTGTCGGGCCGGCATGACGAGCCGCTCGATGCGAAGCGCCTCGTGCCCGGCGAGGAGCCCGCCGAGAAGCCCGGTGACGCCGGGACCGTCCGATCCGGCGAGGATCGAGTCCACGACTCTCGCGCCGAAGACCATGCCCTCGAGGAGGGAGTTCGACGCTAGGCGGTTTGCACCGTGAACCCCGCTGCAGGCGACCTCACCCGCCGCCCACAGGCCGGGGAGGGTCGTGGCCCCACCGAGGTCCGTCGCCACTCCGCCGCAGATGTAGTGGGCGGCAGGGGTCACGGGGAGCCACTCCCGGCTCGGGTCGAGGCCGACCTTACGGAGCGCTTCGTGGACGGTGGGAAAGCGAAGGGCGAAGTCCGAGATGCCGGTGCAGTCGAGCCAGACGTGCTCTGTCCCGCTCTCGCCAAGCTCGGAGGCGATGGCCCGGCTGACGACATCCCGTGGTTGCAGCTCGTCGACGAAACGTTCCCCGCGTGACCCCCTGAGCGTCGCCCCATGGCCCCGGAGCGCCTCGGATATCAACGGTCTCGGCATCACCGGGTGGTGGAGCGCCGTGGGATGGAACTGGACGAACTCGACGTCTGTGACGAGCACCCCGGCGCGTAGCGCCATCGCGATCCCATCTCCTGTCGCCTCGTCGGGATTGGTCGTCACGCTGTAGAGCTGGCCCGCTCCGCCGCATGCGAGGACGACATGCGACGCCTCCACGCGCACGGCGTTGCCGGCGGGATCGAGGGCGACGACGCCGCGGGCGCGGCCGTTCTCGACGAGGAGGTCGATCGCGAACCAGCGCTCGAGCACGGCGGCGGCGGTCTCCTCGACGGCCGCCACGAGCGCTCGTTCCACTTCGGCGCCCGTGGCGGCGCCGCCGGCATGGATGACTCGGGCGCTCGAGTGGCCCCCCTCGAGCGCCCTTGCGAGAGCACCGCTCGGCAAGCGGTCGAAGACGGCCCCGAGGGCGATCAGCTCGACGACCCGCTGCGGCCCCTCGTCGACGAGGACGCGGACGGCCGCCTCGTCGCAGAGGGAGGCGCCGGCACGGAGCGTGTCGGCGAGATGGTGGTCGGTCGAGTCCTCGTCTCCGGGAAGCACGGCGGCTACACCACCTTGCGCCCATCTCGTCGTCGCCTGCTCGAGAGCACCTTTCGTGAGCACGCCGACACGCGCCCCACCAGCGGAGGCGAGCCGGACGGCGGCCGAGAGCCCGGCAACCCCGCTGCCGACGACGAGGACGTCAAGCGGGCGCGCGGCGGCCCCCTCGGGCCTCGGCAGCCTCGGCACGCCCGGCACGCCCGGCAGCCTCGGCACGCTCGGCAGCCTCGGCACGCTCGGCATGTTCGGGACTGGCACTGGCTACGAAGTTAGGAGATCAGGGGTGCCCCGCGCGCCGAGGAGGCGGCCGCCATGTTGTCGATCAGCCGGACCGGGCCGACCCGGGCGGCGACGAGAAGGCGGACCGGTGCCGCGATCTCGACTGGTCGCTCGAGCGTCGCGGGGTCGCCCACTGACGCGTAGTCCGGCTCGACAAGGCGCTCGTCCTCGAGGACCGCTCGCATCGCGCGCTCGACCTCTTCTGGGTCGCGCACCTGCCTCTCGACCGATCGGCGGCCGGCGACGAGCGCCCGGGAGAGGGCCGTCGCCGCCTTCCGCTCTCTTTCCGAGAGGCGGCGGTTGCGGCTCGAGAGGGCGAGCCCGTCGGGCTCTCGTACGACCGGGCAGCCCACCACCTCGACCGGCAGCTCGAGATCGGCGACGAGACCCCGCACGACGAGGAGCTGCTGGTAGTCCTTCTCGCCGAAGTAGGCCCGGCAGGCGCCCGCGAGCGAGAAGAGCTTGGCGACGACGGTGGCGACTCCTTCGAAGTGCCCGGGGCGGGCGCGGCCCTCGAGGATCTCGGCGAGCCTGCCGGGGCGTACGGTCACGGCCGGTTCACCGAGGGGGTACATCTCCTCGACGCTCGGGGCGAAGACGGCGTCGACTCCTTCCGCCTCGGCGGCCTTGACATCCGATTCGAGGTCCCTCGGGTAAGCGCTCAGGTCGGCGTCCTCCTGGAACTGCAACGGGTTCACGAAGACGCTGAGGACGATGAAGTCGTTGGCGGCTCTGGCGAAGCGCACGAGTGAGAGATGGCCCTCGTGGAGGGCGCCCATCGTCGGCACGAGCCCGATCGTGCCCGCCTGGCGGCGGCGCGACTCGCAGAGCGCCCTGAAGGCGCTCTTCTCGGCGATCAGCTCCAAGCGGCCTGCTCCGCAAGGTCTTCGGGCCCGCCGGAGAGGGGGCCGGGCACCTCTTCGAGGCTGCGGCCGGCGAGGCGCTCGGCGAGCCTCATTCCAGCCTCGTAGCCGTCGAGCTCACTCTGCTCGAGGGCGGCCCGGTGCGCCTCCAGGGTGGCGACGTCCCTCCGGGCGGCCGGGCCGGTGAGCGCTCTTGCGGGACCGAGCATCGTGACGTCGTCCAACGCTCCCTTCGCGAGAGGAAGGAAGGCCTCGAGGGGCAGCCCGGCCGAGGCGGCGACCCTCTCGACCTGGCCGAGGAGGGCGACGAGGTGGTTCGAGGCGATGCAGGCTGCCGCGTGGTAGCTGGCCCGGCTGGCGTCGGGGACGACGATCGGGTGCCCGCCGAGGGCGAGGGCGATGTCGGTCGCCACGGGATCGCCGCTAACGGCGAAGAACGCTCCCCCTCGGAGCCGGAGCGAGCCGACGGTGGGGTCCGGCAACGTTGCGAGGGGATGGAGTGACCCCCGGCGGGGGTGCCTCTCCGGAGGACCGAGGGCGTCGAGGCCGAGCGAGCCCGAGCAGTGGAGCACGGCGGCTCTCTCGCTGGGCTCGATCGAAGAAGCCACCTCTGAGACGGCGCGATCTGCGACGGCGACGAGAACGGCGTCCACCCCGGCGGCTGCGGTGGCGAGCACCTCGGAAGGGGACCGTCCCGGGAGGAGGTCGACCTCGATCCCGACCTTCGAAAGGGCCGAGGAGAACGATCGTCCCGCCCGCCCGGCGCCGATGACCCGTACTTTCATGAGCCTTACCTCCGTTCGAGCCCCGGAAAGGGGTGCCCGTCGTGTTCAGCCGAGGTCGATTCTACCCAGCTTGTGGAGGTCGTCGACGAGATCTGTCGACCCTTCGAGTTCGTGGCGCCAGTTCCGGGGCACGAGGCTCGGATCGAGGTCCTCGAGGGGGGCGAGCACGAAGGCGCGCTCGTAGAGGCGGGGGTGGGGGACGGATAGATCGGCCTCGGCGATCACGAGGTCGTCGAAGAGCAGGAGGTCGACGTCGAGTGTGCGGGGGCCGTCCTTCACCGTCCGGACTCGCCCGGCCTCGCGCTCCAGCTCCTGGGCAAGCGCGAGCAGCTCGCGGGGCGACAGCTCTGTCTCGAGCCGGACGACGCAGTTCAAGTACTTGCCCTGGCCCGGCGGCCCGCCCACGGGCGCCGTCTCGTAGACGGGTGAGGCCTCGAGGGTGCAGCCCCGGTCTCTCAAGCCCTTTACCGCACTCCTCAGGTGAGCTTCCCGGTCGCCGAGGTTGGAGCCGAGGCCGAGATAGGCGCGCACGGCAGCCCGTCTCCGGCGCTCAGGCGACCGTGCGTCTGAGCGTCACGGCGACGGAGGCGACGTCGGCGGCGATCGGGGGACGGAGCTTGCGAACCGTCACCGTCACCGCCGTCGGGGCGAAGTGGTGGAGCACAGCGCTCGCGATCTCGCCTGCGAGGCTCTCCAGCAGGAGGTGACTCGTGCCCGTCGCCACCTCGACGACCTTCTCGACGATCTTGCCGTAGTCGAGGGTGTGGGAGAGGTCGTCGGTGCGGGCCGCCTCCGCCAGGTCCGATTCGACGACGAGATGGATCTCGAAGGGTTGCGCTCGGCGACGCTCCTCCTCGAGGACACCGTGACGGGCGACGACGCGAAGGCCGCTGATCTCTATGAGGTCCGCTCGCTCGCTCACAGGTCCATCACCACTCCTCACAGGGCGAGGTCGCCGTCGGGAGACGCCGGGGTCGCTTCGAGCTTGGGAGGAGGCGGCTTCAGCACGCCTGGGGGCGGCAGCTCGGCGGCAAGCGCCACCGTCTGGCGGCCGGCGGCGCCCATCTGGCGCTTCAGGAGCTGTTCGGCGGCCGTGATCGCACGGGGCTCGTCCGGTATGAGGCCGCTCCAGCGGAGGTAGCCCGCAATGATTCCCATGACCCGGTCCCCGAGCTCGTCTTGGTGGACGAGGAGTTTCTCTCCCTCCCGTAGCCACTCCCGCATGGAGGGGTAGAGCTGGGAGAGCGGGCCGGCGAGGTCGCTTCCCGGCGGTATCGGGAAATGCGACCAGGTGAGCCCGAGCTCGTCGTAGGCGTGGAGGTTGTGGGTCGAGCCGAGGAGGGAGATGACGCGGCTGAAGCCCTGTGCTTTCAGCCAGAGCAGCTCTTCCTGCCTCCGTACCTTCCGGTGGTTGCGGGCGTAGCCACCGGGGCGCTCGCTCACCGCGAGGCGGTCTTTCACGATCCAGGTGAAGTTGCGCGGGACGATGCCCGCGGCCCAGCGGCCCCTCATCGCCCCGCCCCCGCCGCCTCGCAGAGGCGGGCCGCGTCGCGCGTGGCGCGCACGTCGTGGACGCGCACGGCGCGCACGCCGCAGGTCATCGACCAGACCGCCGAGGCGAGCGAGCCCTCGAAGCGCTCCGAGGTCGGGCGGGGAGAGGAGGAGTCCGGCCCGCCGGCGGCGATCCTGCCGAGAAACGTCTTGCGGCTCGTGCCCACGAGCACCGGCCACCCGAGGGCCACGATCGCCGGCAGCTCCGCCAGCAGGGCGAGGTTGTGCCGAGCAGTCTTCCCGAACCCGATGCCGGGGTCGACCCACACCTCGGCGACCCCGAGGCCCTCCGCCGCCTCGGCGCGCTCTCGAAGAAGACCGGAGACCTCGGCGACGACGTCCTCGTACCTGGGGTCGTCCTGCATGTGGTCCGGCGCGCCCTGAGCGTGCATGACAACGAGGCCGGCACCGGTCTCGGCGGCAACCGCCGCCATCCCTCCCGAGGGCGACACATCGTTCACCAAGCTCGCCCCGGCCGCGACGGCCGCCCGTGCCACAGAGGGCTTTGTCGTGTCGATCGAGATCCGTGCCCGGCCGTCTCTCACGCGGTCGTCCTGCGCGAGGGCAGCCACGACAGGGAGGACGCGGTGGAGCTCCTCGGCCTCGGGGACGGGCGAGGCGCCCGGTCGCGTGGACTCCCCTCCTATGTCGACGATGTCGGCGCCCTCGTCGAGGATCTCGACCCCCCTCGTTATGGCGTCGTCGTGGTCGAGATAGCGACCTCCGTCGAAGAAGGAGTCGGGCGTCACGTTGAGCACTCCCATGACGAGGCAACGCACGTTGGAAGAGTAGAGGCTCACGAAGGGAGGGAGCGCCCTCCTCGCACGAAGGCCATCCCTTCCGCACGGGTCGATGGGTCGCTGCGGAAAAGCCCACGTACCGACGAGGTCACTGTCAGCGTCCCTGGCTTGCGGATGCCCCGCATCGACATGCAAAGGTGCTCGGCCTCGATGACGACGAGGACGCCGCGGGGGTCGAGAGCCTTCTCGATGGCGTCCGCGATCTGGCTCGTCATCCGTTCCTGCACCTGCAGGCGGCGGGCGTAGCCGTCGACGACGCGGGCGAGCTTGGAAAGGCCGGTGATGTTGCCGCTCTTCGAGGGGATGTAGGCGACGTGCGCCTTGCCGAGAAACGGCACGAGGTGGTGCTCGCAGAGCGAGGCGAAGGGTATGTCCCGGACCATGACCATTTCGTCGTGCTCGGCGGCGAAGGTGACCGTGAGGAAGCG
>JASHRK010000132.1 GCA_030037405.1 Acidimicrobiales bacterium
CACGTGCTCGTTCCACCTGCGCCAGCTCGCCAAGTACGGGTTCGTCGAAGAGGCAGGGGGTGGCGCCGGACGGAGACGGCCGTGGAAGACCGTGAACCGTCACATCAGCTTCTCGGGCATGGGCGGTGCAGAGCAGACCGTGGCGGCAAGAGAGCTCTCGACTGTCCTCATGGGGCGGTGGTTCGCACGTCACGAGCAGTGGCGAGAGGTCGAGCTCGCTTATCCGGAGTGGGCAGAGGTGACCGGTGCGTCGCAGTTCGTGGCGTTTCTCACCCCGGAGGAGCAGGCGAGCGTGCAAGCCGAGATCCGCGATCTCTTCGGCAGGTTCGAGGACCGCCTCGACCCGGTGCTGCGACCGCCCGGCTCGCGGCAGGTGGAGACCGTCGTGCTCTCCCACCTGCGCGTCTCCTATGGGGTGGGACACGACTCCTGACGAGTGTGAGAGCAAGATTCCTTCCCTCGTCGGACGGCGTCACCATCGCCCTCCACGACCTCGGCGGCCGCTCCTCGAGCGAGCCGCTCGTCATATGCCACGCCACTGGTTTCTGCGGTCGTGCTTACGAGCCGCTCGCGGCCGAGCTGTCCGGGACCTTTCATGTCTTCTCGATCGATTTTCGTGGCCATGGCGACTCCTCAGCACCGGCCAACAGGAACTTCGACTGGCGAGCGATCGCCGACGACCTCCTCGCCGCCATCACAGCGGTTGGCGGCGGCCACCCGGTCACCGGCTTCGGGCACTCTCTCGGGGGCGCCGCCCTGATGATCGCCGAGGCAAGGCGGCCGGGCACGCTACGCGCCGCTTACCTTTACGAGCCGGTCATCCTCCCGAGCCAAGCGCCCGTGGCGCCGGAAGCCGGAGCCGCAGAGGCGACGATCGAGGCGGCGGCCGAGGCGGCAGCTCAGGCGGCGGCCGAGCATTCCAATGCCGACCACCTCTCTGCCATCGCCCGTAAGCGTCGCTCGGCTTTCCCCTCGAAGGCCGAGGCGCTGCTCAGGTACGCCAGCCGACCGCCCCTCAATGCCCTACAAGCGGGCGCGCTGGCCGCATATGTCGAGCACGGGATGATCGAACGTCCCGACGGCACGGTGCAGCTCAAGTGCAGACCCGAGGACGAAGCCGCCGTGTTCGAGGCCGATGGCAAGCCGACGACCGACGACGTGAGAAGCGTGAAGGTCCCGACCGTCGTCGCTGTCGGGGCCGGCGAGCGTGGTTGGAGCCCCGCCCACTTCGGGCCCGCCATCGCAGGCGCTCTCCCCCACGGGCAGCTCGAGCAGCACCCGCTCCTTGGTCACTTCGGCCCTCTGCAGGGCCCGATCACCGTGGGGGCCATGCTGCTCGCGGCCGCCGAGAACGGAGCTCTTGGAGTGACCTGGGGTCGTCAGCCCCGCTCTCCCATGCGCCGGTAGGAGCTGCGGAAGTAGAGAAGGGGCAGCCCGCCCGCCTCTCCTTCGCCCATCTCTACGACGCGCCCCATGACGATCTCGTGGTCGCCGGCATCGTGGATCAACTCGAGGTGGCAGTCCACCCAGGCGAGCGACCCGGCAATGACCGGTGCTCCGGTTGCGCCGGGTGACCACTCGACACCGGTGAACTTGTCGCCGCCGGAGACGGCGAAGCGCCGTGCCAGCTCTGCCTGGCCCTCGCTGAGAACGCTGACGCAGAAGCTCCCGGCGCGGGCGATCCGCGGCCAGCTCGTAGACGACTTGGCGGGCGCAAGGGCGATGAGCGGGGGGTCGAGAGAGAGCGAGACGACGCTCTGGCACGTGAACCCCACGGGCACGGCATCCTCGATCGAGCTGACGATGGCGACGCCGGTCGCGAAGCACCCCATCACTCGTTTGAAGGACTCGACGTCGAAGGGCTCATCGAGGCGGGCCACGATGCAAAATAACCGCCGGGCGGACCAGCTGGCCACCACCAACCCGGGTCAGGACCTGGCCAGGTCTCCAAAACGGGCGAAGTTGCTGACGAAAGCTAGAGTGGCGGTCGCCGTCGGGCCGTTGCGGTGCTTGGCGATGAGCACCTCTGCGACTCCCCGATCAGCTGAGTCCGGGTTGTAGATCTCGTCTCGGTAGAGGAACATCACGACGTCGGCATCCTGCTCGATCGCCCCGCTCTCACGGAGATCGGCGAGCATCGGGTGCTTGTCCGCACGGGACTCGAGGTTCCTCGAGAGCTGGCTCAGGGCGACCACGGGGATCTTCAGCTCACGCGCGAGGATCTTGAGGCCACGGGAGATCTCCGATATCTCGACCTGGCGGTTCTCGGCAGCAGTTCGCCCTGTCATCAGTTGCAGGTAGTCGACGACCACGAGGCCCAGGCCACCTTCGGCGCTCTTCATCCGCCGCGCCTTGGCGCGGATGTCCATGACGGTGACGTTCGGGTTCTCGTCGATGTAGAGGGGAGCCGATCCGACGCGCCCGAGGGCCGCCGAGATCTTGGGCCAGTCGCTGTCGAGAAGTCGCCCGTTACGGACGCGCCCGGCGTCGACACGCGCCTCGCTGCACAGCACCCTCTGGGCGATCTCGCCGTGGCTCATCTCGAGCGAGAAGTAGAGGACGGGCACGTTGGCCCTCGCAGCGGCGTGCGCCGCCATGCCGAGAGCGAAAGCTGTCTTGCCGACGGACGGCCGCGCCCCCACGACGACGAGGTTGGAGGGCTGGAGGCCGTAGAGGTGCTTGTCGAGGTCGCTGTAACCGGTGGGCACACCCGTTATGTGCTCTCCCCGCTCGGCCAGGTACTCGATCTGCACCAGGCTCTCGGTGAGGAGGTCCTTGAGCGAGCGGACAGAGTCGGCGGAGCGACGCTGAGCCACCTCGAAGATCATCGCCTCGGCCTGGTCCAGGGCGGCCGCCACGTCGGTCGGGAGCTCGTAGCCGAGCTCCGCTATCTCCAATGCGACTCCGATGAGCCGTCGCAGCATCGCGTGCTCCTGGACGATCCGGGCATAGCGGCTCGCGCTCGATATCGCCGGAGTGTTCGCCAGGAGCCCGACAAGGCTCGCGGGGCCGCCTGCGACCTCGAGAGTGCCGGCGCGGCGCATCTCCTCGGCGACCGTGACGGCGTCGACCGCCTCGGCTCTCGCGTAGAGGGACGTGACAGCCTCGAAGACATGGCCGTTCGACGGCCGGTAGAAGTCGTCGACGGAGACATGCTCGACCGCGACAGCGATGGCATCACGCGAAAGAAGCATCGCCCCGAGCAACGACTCCTCGGCCTCGAAGTTGTGGGGCGGGATGCGTGAGGTGGTGCCCTCCCCCCCGCGTGCAGGGTCGTCCGGCCCGATCCGGGCACCGCCGGGGGAGCTCTTCGACCGGCGCGACACAGCCGACGACACGGGTTGGATCGAAGCCATTGCGGACCTCACAATGGCTCAGCTCCCTTGTTGATCGGTAGGCCTGAGATCTTGTGGAAGAGGGTCGTCGCCCTCGGGGCCGTCTGTGGATCCCGCCGTGGATAAGTGGGGCCTTGTCCACATCCGGATCGGTGGTACGAGCTACGACTTCTCGGTGCGACCGCCCCGACGAACATACGTGCGATGGTACGGTGGCGTTGTAACACCGCCGCCCCGCACCGCTAGGACGGTATGACCTCGATCCTGATCTGGAATTGCACCTCCGGGTGGAGTCGCACGGTCACCTCGTGCGGCCCGATCGTCCTTATGGCGTCGTTGCTCACGATCCTGTGCCTGTCGAGGAGGACGCCTGCCTGGCTCTCGACGGCGTTGGCTATGTCCTGATGAGTCACGGAACCGAAGAGCCGCCCCTCGGCCCCCGCACGGGCCGGGATGGTGATGACAGCCTGTACGAGCTTGCGGGCGACCGCCTCGGCGCCCTCCCGCTCCTTCGAGTCCTTCAGGTCACGCGCCCTTCTCATCGCTCCGGCCTGCTGGGTGATGCCGTCGGTGGCGACGATGGCAAAGCCGTGTGGGATGAGGTAGTTGCGCGCGTACCCGTCGGCGACTTCGAGAAGGTCGCCCCGCTTGCCGACGCGTTCGACGTCGCTACGAAGGACGACCCTCACGCCTCCTCCTCAACGCTGGCAGCCGCCAGGTCGTCCCCCGGGGCCTCGGTGACCCCGAGCGCGCCGAGCTCGAGTTCGAGATCGCCGGCTGCGTACTCACCGGCTTCCTCCTCCCCGGCAGAGAGGTCGACCACCTCGTCGACGTCGCTGCGTGCGGGGCGGCCGCCGCCACGGGCACCTGGGCGGTCGCTCGTGGTGCGCTGGGTATAGGGGAGAAGCGCCAGCTCCCGGGCGGTCTTGATGGCGAGCGCCACCTTTCGCTGGTGCTGAGCACAGTTGCCCGACACGCGGCGGGCGCGGATCTTGCCCCGTTCGGACATGAACTTGCGGAGCAGGCTCACGTCCTTGTAGTCGACCGAGTCCATGTGCTCTCTGCAGAAGATGCATACCTTCTTGCGGCCCCGGCGGATCGCGTCCTTGGGGACGCGCCGGCTAGAGCGGTCCCGATCGTTGTTACGTGCCATCAGAAAGGTTCCTCGTCATAGTGTGCGTAGCTCGCTTCCTGATCCGCAGGTCCTGCCGCCGCCCCCTCATGGCTGGGAGGGCCGCCGGCGGGGCGAGCACCTACATGGCCGTCTCCGGGAGCACGGCGCTCGTTCTTCTCGACCTGTGCGCTCGCCCATCTGAGACTGGGGCCGACCTCGTCCGCCACGACCTCGATCTTCGAGCGCTTCTCGCCATCGCTCGTCTCCCAGCTCCGCTGCTCGAGCCGGCCCGTCACGATGACCCGGGTCCCCTTGTGGAGGCTCGCTGCGGAGTTCTCGGCCAGCTCCCGCCAGCAGACGATGTCGAAGAAGGAAGTCGCCTCCTCCCACTCCTGGGTCTGGCGGTTCTGCCAGCGGCGATTGACGGCGAGCCCAAAACTGGCCGTCGGCTGGCCACTCGGCGTGAATCGGAGCTCGAGCTCCCTCGTCACGTTTCCCACAAGCACGATCGTGTTCCCGTTTGACATCTCTCGTCTCTCCAGTCGTCTCAGCTCGCCGCCGGCGCAGCCGCCTTGCCCCGGGAAGCCGTCCGGGCGCTGCGCCCGGCTGCTTTCTCCGGCTGGCGGACCACCTTGTGGCGCAGCACTGCATCATCGAGCGCGAGCATCCTGTCGACTTCCGATAGCACATGGGGCTCGGCCGTCGCCTCGATGACGACGTAGTAGCCCTCGGTACGGTGCTTGAGCTCGTAGGCAAAGGTCCGCCGGCCCCAATGGTCGACGCGACCCGGGTTGCCGCCGCCGTTCTTCACCACGTCGAGAACTCGATCGATCCTCTCGCGGATAGCGCCTTCTTCAATGTCGACGTCGAAGATGACCATGACTTCGTAGGGCCGCACTGCGGCCTCACCTCCTTCGGACCCGGATGGACACCCGGGGCCCCGGTCAGCCGGGGCAGGGGCAGCTGAAATTGTCCTGGTCATAGTAACCGACGGCAGCGATACACCGCTTCGAGCGCCCGGCATTGCAAGAGCATGCCCGAAGGGTGTGACAACCCTAGCCTGC
>JASHRK010000133.1 GCA_030037405.1 Acidimicrobiales bacterium
AACCCGTTGGCGAGCGTGAAGGCGAGCTCCTGGGCGGCTGTAGAACCTGCCTCCCGGATGTGGTACCCGGAGACGGAGATCGTGTGCCACTTCGGCATCTCGGCGGTGCAGAAGCGCACCATGTCGGTGACGATACGCATCGAGGGCCTCGGCGGGAAGACGTACTCCTTCTGCGCCTGGTACTCCTTCAAGATGTCGTTCTGGATCGTCCCCCCGAGGTCCGACCGCCTAGTTCCCCGCTCCTCCGCCGTGGCGATGTACATCGCGAGGAGCACGGCTGCCGGGGAGTTGATCGTCATCGAGGTCGTGACCTTGCCGAGGTCGATCCCCTCGTAGAGATCCTCCACGTCGGCGAGGGTGTCGACGGCGACGCCGCAGCGCCCGACTTCGCCGAGGGACTCGGGGTCGTCGGAGTCCCGCCCCATCAGGGTCGGCAGGTCGAAGGCGGTGGAGAGGCCGTCGCCGCCCGAACGGAGGATCTCCTTGAAGCGCACGTTCGTGTCCTCGGCCGTGCCGAAGCCGGCGAAGAGCCGCACCGTCCAGAGCTTCGAGCGGTACATGGAGGCGTACGGCCCCCTCGTGTACGGGTAGACACCGGGCCGCTCGGCGTCCGGCGGGCCGTACACCGGCTCGAGAGGGATGCCTGAGAGCGTCTCGAAGTCGGACTCCCGGAGCTCCGAGGCGTCATAACGCTCCTGCCACGCCTCCTCGTTCGAGGCAGCGTCAACGACAGCCCGGTCCGAGTCATCCTTTCCCACGAGGCAATTCTACGAGCCCGCAGGATCGGCCCGTCCGCCGCGCTTCCCGTTGGAACCAGATCGGGCCATGCGGAGTTACTTGTAGCAATGGAGTCGACGAAGCGAGCACGCGAGGACGACGAGAGCTTTCGGCTCTTTGCCGTCGAGGCGACGCCTGTCCTCTACCGGGCGGCCTCGCTCCTCGTGAGCGACCGGGCCGCCGCCGAGGACCTCGTGCAGACCACCTTCCTTCGCGTCGCCAGGCGCTGGCCGGTGGCGCGCAAGGCGCCTTTCGCCTACGCGAAGCGAGTGATCGCGAATCTCGCACGAGACTACCTCCGCCGGTCGGCCCGCCGGCCGACTCGACCGCTCGAGCACCGCGGGAACCAGGCCGACTGCGACCGGGCGGAGATCGTGGACTTCACCGCCCGCGTCGCAGAGCGGCTCGAGGTCGTCCAAGCGATCCGTGAGCTCCCGCCCGAGCAGCGGGCAGTTGTCGTCTTCCGCTACTACCTCGACCTCTCGGTGGCGGAGACCGCCAAGCAGCTCGCCATCGCCGAGGGCACGGTGAAGTCGGCGTCGAGCCGCGCACTTGCCGCCCTCGAGCGATCGCTCGCGCCCGGAGTCGAACCCGACGAACACCCTTTGGAGGTAAGTCATGACCACCGAACCTGAGCTCGAAGAGCACTTGCGGTCTTCTCTGCGAGCCGAGCTCGAGATGCTGGTCCCGAGCGACGAGCTCCTCGCCTCGGCGCTCGCGGCACCCGTGCGCCACAGCCCGGGCCCGGTCGTCGCGGCGGCCCTCTTCGTCCCGGCCGCCGCCGTGGCAACCGTCTTCGTGACCGGTGCGCTCGGCGGGCCTGGAGCGGCCCGCAACGGTCCCCACGCAAGCTCGCCCGGTCCTGACAGCGCCGTCGTGCTCGGCCACCGCGTACGGCTCCCGAAGGGCTACCGCCTGATGTCCTCTTCCAACATCTCCTGCCAGCAGTGGCACGTCTCGGGCACCCCCTTCGCCGTCTCGTTCATGCTCCCTCAGGCAACGGACGTCAGCTCGGACCTGGCCCTCTTGGCGACCCAGCACACCTGGAGCGGCATCCTCTCGTCCAAAGAAGGACTGCTCTGCCTGGACTCGACGATCTCGACTCCCTACTCCCTCCCCGAGGGCACCGACCCGACGTCGCCTCTCATCGGATCGAACTGGGTGAGTCCGATCCTCACGACCTCGATCGACGGGGCCTTCGCACAAGGGTCGACATTCTCGGCGACGACGGTCCCTGCCACAGTCCGATCCAGCTCTTCGGCCGTCTCGGGCAACTCCGGAGCAGGCGTCTCAGGCGCCACGGGAACAGGCAACGCCGGAGCAGGCGTCTCGGGCGCCTCAAGCAGCGGCACCTCCAGCTCCGAGGTTCAGGGGAGCTTCCTCTACATCCGGATCCCGGTCGGCGGGGGGCAGTACGAGCTGGGCAAGCTCGTCTCGTTGCAGCTCACCGAGAGCCAGCTCGTCGCCCTCGCCACGCAAGCTCTCGCCGGAGCCGCCTGACGCCTCCCGCCAACGATCTCGACCGTAAAGGTCGAGTGATGATAGACACCCGAGCTATGCACGTCGCAGTCCCTCGGGAGACCGCGCCAGACGAGCGCAGGGTGGCTCTCGTCCCTGACATCGTGGGCCGTCTCGTCGCTGCCGGGACCGGCGTCGCCGTCGAGGCGGGCGCCGGGACGAGCTCTCTCTTCCCGGACGCCTCCTACGAGGAGAAGGGGGCCGAGGTCCTGAAGAGCGCGGCCGAGGCCTTCGAGCGTGCCGACATCGTATGCAAGGTGCAGCCTCCCACCCTCAGCGAGGCGCGAGCCCTCCGGGAGGGAGGCGCCGTCGTCAGCTTCCTCCAGCCCGGCTCCGATCTCGAGCTAGTCCGGCTGCTGAGGGACCGGCGCATCTCGGCCTTCAGCCTCGACCTTCTTCCGAGGATCAGCCGGGCCCAGGCGATGGACGCCCTCAGCAGCCAGGCGACGGTGTCGGGGTACCGGGCGGTGCTGATCGCTGCTGAGAGATTGCCGCGTTTCTTCCCGCTCTTCATGACGGCGGCCGGGACCGTACCGCCCGCCAAGGTGCTCGTTCTCGGTGCCGGCGTCGCCGGGTTGCAGGCGATCGCGACCGCCCGGCGCCTCGGCGCCGTCGTGCGCGCCTACGACGTGCGCCCGGCCGCCCGGGAAGAGGTGAAGTCCCTCGGGGCGACCTTCGTCGAGCTCGAGCTCGAGGCGCAAGAGGGCCAGGGCGGCTACGCAGCTGAGCAGTCAGAGGAATTCCTCCGCCGCCAGCGCGAGCTCATCGGCACCGAGGTGGCAGCGGCCGACGCCGTCATCACGACTGCGGCCATACCCGGGCGTCCTGCCCCCGTTCTCGTGACGGCGGACATGGTGGCGAGGATGTCGGCGGGGAGCATCGTCGTCGACCTTGCCGCCGAGAGCGGGGGCAACTGCGAGCTGTCCAAACCGGGAGAGGACGTCCTCGTCGGCGAGGTCGTCGTCCACGGCGTGCGCAACCTCCCGAGCTCCATGCCCATGCACGCCAGCTTCCTCTACTCGCGCAACATCTTCGAGTTCCTCGGTCTCGTCGACCACGAGGGTACGTTCTCTCCCGACTTCGACGACGAGATAATCGCCGGCACGTGCGTCACGCACGAGGGCGAGATACTCCACAAGCCAACCCGCGAACGCATCGATGGAGGCAGCTCGTGAGCGGAGCCAGCATCCTCACCCTCGTCACCGTCTTCGTCCTCGCCGCCTTCGTGGGCTTCGAGGTGATCTCGAAGGTGCCCAGCATCCTGCACACGCC
>JASHRK010000015.1 GCA_030037405.1 Acidimicrobiales bacterium
CGACCTCGTAGGTCGGATCGATGAGATCCCACTCGTAGAGGACAGAGGCAGGCGACATGTCGGCCGGATCCGAGACACCGGGAAGTGCGCACAGCGCGAGGTTGATTGCTCTGCCTATGCCCGACTCCAGCATGCCTCCGCACCACAAGGGCACGCCCTGTGCGCGGCAAACGTCGTGAATGGCAAGGCTCGCCGAGATGCCACCCACCCTCCCCGGCTTTAGGTTCACGTTGCGGCAGGCGCCGAGTGCGAGGGCACGGTGCACGTCGCGGGGCGAACGGAGGCACTCGTCGAGACAGATAGGCGTCTTGATCCGCCTTTGCAGGTCTGAATGACCCATGATGTCGTCCCAGGCAAGCGGCTGCTCGATGCAGGCAAGCCCGTACTCGTCGAGGCGCTCGAGGCGTGACAGGTCGCTCTCGTCCGTCGAGTAGGCACCGTTGGCGTCGACCTGGAGCATCACTTCCTCTCCGACGGCTTCGCGTACGGCAGCCACCAGCTCGAGGTCCCAGCCGGGCTTGATCTTGAGCTTTACGCGCTGGTACCCCTCCGCCAGGCACAGCTGCACCTCGTCGAGCGTCTCCTCGATCGTCTCAGAGATCCCGATGCTCTCGCCGACGGGCGCCGCCAAGCGAAGCGGCGCCCGCGATGCGCTTGCCACCGCTTGCCCGCCCCCACCGCCATAGGCGAACAGCTCGGCGAGCGATGACCCGCTCCGGACCGCCTCGAGGCACCAGAACGCCGCCTCCACGCCGGCGCGGGCGAAAGTGTTGCCCCGGATCGGCTCGAGAGCCCTTGCGACAGAACCGGGATCAGGACCTGCTTCCAGCGCTGCAGGAAGCGCCCACTCGGTGACAACGGCGAAGGTGGACGAGGTCGTGTCGGGCAGGTAGAAGGGGTGGTCGAGGGCGGCCGCTTCCCCCCATCCCTCGGCTCCGTCCACGCCGACGAGGTGCACGAGCACCGTCCGACGCGTCGTGGTCGCACCGAAGCTCGTCACGAAGGGGCGGCGCAGCGGGAGCGCCACCTCGAAGACCTCGGCCATCCCGAGTCCCGGGCGCTCGCCGCGCGGCTGATCGACCGGCCTATCGGGACGACTCACTCGTACACGGGGGTACGCCACCCCGCCGGGTCGGGGAGGTCTCCTCGTACCACTCCCAAGTAGGCGTCCCGCAGCTTGGAGGTGATGGGGCCGGTGGCTCCACACCCGACACGCCGGCGGTCGATCTCGGACACCGCGGCTATCTGGACCCCTGTCCCACAGAGGAACACCTCGTCCGCGGCAAATGACTCGCTCCGGTCGATACGCCTCTCGACGACCTTCAGACCGAGCTCGCCAGCAAGGGCGATCACGGCTCCGCGGGTGATGCCGACGAGAATGTCGTCCGTGGCGACGGGGGTGTGGAGCTCGCCGTCGAAGACGAAGAAGATGTTCGCCGACGATGCTTCGGCCACGTGACCGTCGTTGGTCAGCATGAGCGCCTCGTCGAAGCCGTTCTGCCGGGCCTCGTCGGAGGCGAGGGCCGCGTTGACGTAGGCGCCGATGACCTTGGCCCGGGCCGGGATGGCGTTGTCGTCGATGCGGCGCCAGGCCGAATAGGTGAGCGAGAGACCGCGGGTCGTGTCGAGGTACTCGCCCATGGGCTGGCAGTACACCGCAAAGGAGGTACGCAGCCCGGAGAGCTTCACGGCGATGCTCTCCTCGGACTTGAACACGAGCGGGCGTACATAGGTGTCTTCACGGGGTCCGTTTCGCCTGAGCAACCCGACGACCACGTCGATGACCTGGTGCTCTTCGGGGCCCGAATCGAGGCTGAGGATGCGGCAGGAGCTGACCAGCCTTCTCGCGTGCTCGGGGAGCAGCGTCACGTACAGCTGCTGCTGGCGGCGGTTCCAGTAGGCGCGGATCCCTTCGAAGCACCCCGTCCCGTAGTTGACGACGTGGCTCGCCACTGAGATCCTGGCGGACCCGTGAGGGAGGTACTCCCCGTCGAGATAGCTGATCCTGTCGCTCACGTCAACCTCCCGGTCCCCTGTCGTACGTTCCGGCCGCTCCGGGACGCTCCGGCTGCTCTGACCGCTCCGGAGACGCCGGTGTGGTCACTTCCGCTCTCTGGACGGGGTAGACGCGGAAGGCGTTGTCGCGCGAGACGAGAGCGACGATGTGCCGGGCATCTTCCATCGTGCACTCGCCCTCCTCGACGAAACGACCGAGCACACCCGCGAGGCTCCGGCGGAACTGCACGGCACCGAGATAGACGAGCTCGGCTGCGCCGTAAGCGTCCGAGCTGTAGAGCATCTTGGTGAAAGGCGCGAGCTCGAGTGCCTCGGCAAGGATGCCGGTCGCACTGGGGCCGGCATAGTTCAGGATGCAACCTACGTCGAAGTACACGTTCGGGAAGACCTCGGCGAGATAGCCCGCCTGGCGGTGGTAGGGGTAGCAGTGGAGGAAGCTGAGCACCACCTTCGCCGCCGCGGCAAGACGAACCCAGGGCGTAAAGACGACAGGGTCGGCGCGATGCAGAGTGAGGTCGGTGTCGCCGAAGCCGGCATGTGCCTGCATGACGAGGCCCTCCGCACTAGCGAGCTCGAGCCCTTCGTGAATTACGTGGCGGAGCACGGCGGGGTCGCTTAGCCGTGGCATCGCAGCGCCGTCGTCGCCAAACCCATCACCACCGGCTCCGAACCAGGAGTCGAGCCCGCGAGCGAGCTCGATCGCTCCTGGGCGGCTCGAGTCGAGGTCGAACCCGTACCGGTACGCCACTATCGTCTTCAAGCCGACGGCGTGCGTCGCCGCCTCCGCCAGAGTCTCGCCGAAGACCCTGCGCCACTCCGAAGGCCCCCCGCATCGGGCGGCCAGCTCTTCGGCGACCGCCTCCATCCGGACGATCTCCGCCGCGGGGGCACCGGCGAGATCGGCCATCTCGGCCGGTGTTGCCACCTCGCGAGGACGATGGCCCGTGTCCACCAAGAGGAGCTCGAGCCCGGCCGCCCCGACGAGGCGACGGTTCACCTCGGAGGTACCGAGCTGCGCCCGAGCGGCCAGGTACTCGGCACTCGGCGCGTGGGGTTCGAGACCGAGCAGCTGAGCACACTCACGCCTTATCGCCAGCCCGATCGGAGCCTCAAAGTGGGATGTGCCGGCGGGAGGCTCGGCTCTGCTCTCGGAGATGAGAGCCTCGAAACCTGCGGCGTCGAGGGCACCGGTCACGACGCCGTGGACGTGGTGGTCGACGAGCGGCCACGCCTCGGCGAGGAGAGCTCCCCCAGCACCGGCCTCCCGTGCCCGGTCAGAAGAACTCAAAGTACTCGCGCATCTCCCAGTCGGTCACCTCCGAGAGGAAACGCTCGACTTCGTGCCTTTTCATCGAGACGACGAAGGAGACGAAGGCGTCGCCGAACTTGCTTGCGAAGAAGTCGTCCACCTCGAGCAGATCGAGGGCCTGCCAGAGGCTCGTCGGGAGCTTCGGGGCGTCGTCCGCGTAGGGATCGGCCTCGACGACGGGCGGGGGCACGAGGCTGCGGCGGATCCCGTCCAGCCCGGCCGCCAGGTTGGCGGCGAGATAGAGGTAGGGGTTGGCCGCCGGCTCGCCGAGCCGGTTCTCCACGTGGGCGCCCTTCTCGAAGGGATCTCCCTGTATGCGAAGAAGCGTCCCCCTGTTCTCCGCCGCCCACGTGACGCGGTCCGGAGCGAACGAGTAAGGCTTGAACCGCTTGTAACCGTTGATGGTCGGAGTGGTGAACACGGTCATCGCACGGGCGTGCTCGAGGATCCCGGCGGCGAACTGACGCCCTACGACTGAGAGTCGTTCCTCGGCCGAATCGCTCGTGAAGGCGTTGCGGCCGCTCGTGCGATCCCGCAACGACTCGTGCAGGTGCCAGCCGGATGAGAAGAAGTTCGGCAGCGCCGGGCGGCACATGAACGAGGCGTGCAAGCCGAGATCGTGGGCGATCTGTTTCGTCGCCGAGCGGAACAGCACCGCTGCGTCGGCGCCGTCGAGGCCGGCGAGAGGGTCGAAGGTAACCTCGAGCTGGCCAGGTCCCCACTCGTCCTCGATCGAGCGCAGGGGGAGGTCGAGCCCGAGATAGCCGTCGCGGAGCTTCTCGACCAGGTGCCCGATACCACCGAGACGGGTCTCGGACAGGTACTGGTAGCCCTGCTCGACGACGCTCACGGCGGGCGGCGGCGGCGGCCAACCGGTCTCGTGGAGCTCGATGCGGTCGCTGTCACGCCTCGTGACGTAGAACTCGATCTCGAGACCGGCGAGGTAGTCGTAGCCGAGCTCGGCTGCCTCCTCTACCTGCTTGCGTAAGAGGTACCGGCTGTCGAGGGGGACTGGCCGCCCGTTGGAGAAGTAGGCGTCCGAGACGACCCAACCGGTGCTGTCCGCCCACGGCAGGACGCGGAAGGTGGCGGGGTCGGGCACGAGGATCATGTCGGGGAAGCCGGTGAGCTCGTCGATGTCGAAGCCGCCACCCTTCACGAAGACGGGAGTGAAGAGCTTGTTGCCCGTGTCCATGTTGAGCAACGCCGCTGAGAAGTCGATGCCGCTCTCGAGGGCCGACAGGTAGTCGACGCCGGACATGAACTTGCACCGGGGCACGCCGTGCTGGTCGACCCAGATGATCCTCACGGTCTTCAAGCCGCGCTCGTCGACCAGGGCGGCAGAACGCCTGCCCGCTTCGCTCTGCGGCTCGTCGTACAGGCCGTGCTCGGCTACGAACCCGACCTTTCCTACGCCCCGTTCCACGCTCGCTCGTCCTCCTTCGGACTAAGAGGGGCTGCCTCTCTTGCCTGAGGCGGGTCTGTATCAGACTCCAGGCTTGTCTGGCTTGGCGTCCAGGCTCCGCGAGGCCCTTGGTGCCGGCGCTCAGGAAGCCGGTCCGGCGAGGGCTGCCTTGCGGGAGGCAAGCGTGAAGCCGCTGCCGGGCTCGAAGCGGACACGGTCACGGGCTCGCGGGAAGACCAGCTTGAACAGCGAGGCATCGTCGGAGTGCAGCTCCGTCACGACATAGCTGACCTCGTCGCTCGCAAAGCGCCACATCCCGTTCGTGTCGTTGCGCGAGTACAGCGAGAGCTCCCCGTCTGCCCCGAGATAGCCGAGGTTCACCCTTCCCCCGAAAGCGTCGTCGACGGCGCGCAGCGCCGAGGGCACCTCGACACCCTCGGCGATCCTGTCCAGGAAGAACTGCCAGCCGACCTCGCTGTCGGCTGCCCCCGACAGCCTCGCCGCGTAGGCGGGGCGGAGCTCCTCGGCACGGTCGAGGAACCCGTTGTGGCACCAGGCCAGGCGCTCGTCGTCGGCGAAGGGCTGCGTGTCCGCCAGCTGCAGGGTGCTCAGCCGGCTCGGACGGCGAAGATGCACGAGGAACCGGCTCGACATGTTCTCGAGGAGCGACCGGTCTGCCAGAGCCTCTTCCTCGAAGCGCCCGAGACCTCGCGAACGGCGCACCACGCCGGCTTCGTCGTCGAGCCAGGCGACACCCCAACCGAAGCTGGCCACACCGTAGTGCTCCACCTTCGCCACCTCCTCGGCGAGGTCGCCGAAGGGGCGGGGTTCGAGAGATGCGGCCGCCACCAGCTCACACACCCGACACTCCCTCCCTTCTCCGGCTCCCCATCGTCAGGAGGCGCACTGTGACCGATCGATTGCCAGGAGACGACCTGGTGACCTTCATCATAAAGCGCCAAGAGAAAAGCTTGACCGAACTTGGCCGAACATTTGGCGTCAGGCACGGACGAGGCGTGAGCGCAGCATGCTGAGCGCCGAGATGACGGTCATCTGGCGGACTCGCTCCCGATCTCCTGGGAGCCGCAGCTCCACCGCCTCGGTGTCGCGCCCCGGCATGGCAAGGCCGACGAAGACTGTCCCGGGGGGCCTCCCGTCTTGCTCATCCGGGCCCGCCACCCCTGTCGCCGACAGGGCAACGTCTGCACCGAGCACGTCGAGGGCGCCGGCGGCCATCGCCTCTGCCGCTTCGAGGGAGACGACCGGACCTGGTGGGACCGAGAGCACGGACGCCTTCACCTCGCTCGCGTAGGCGACGACGGAACCGGCGAACCAGCGGGAGGCGCCGGGCACGGACACGATCCGCGAGGCCATCAAACCTCCCGTAAGCGACTCCGCCAGTCCGAGCCGCCAGCCTCGCCCGAGAACGAGGGCGCCGACGGCCGCCTCCATCGTCTCCTCGTCGACGCCGAAGACCGTATCGCCGAGCAGCTGGCGCACCCGCGCCTCCTCGGCGGAGAGGGCATCGTCGGCCTCGAGCGCCGATGCCGCTTTCACCGTGAGCCGGACCTTGATGCCTTCGATGCCGCTCGCGAGGAAGGCGAGCGTGGGGACGCCAGCTCCGCCCTCCGCCAGGGCCTCGATGCGCGGCCCGAGTCGCTCGGCAAGGGTCGACTCGGCAAGGCCCCAGGTCCTGAGCGTCCGGCTGGCGATGAGGGCTGGCTCGCCGGCCCGCTTCCGGAGATCGGGGAGCACGGCCCGCTCCATCATCTCCTCCATCTCGTAGGGAACGCCCGGCACCGCGTAGATCACCTTGTCGCCCACCGGGCAGATGAGCCCGGGCGCAGTCCCGATCAGCTGCTCGATGACGCTCGCGCCGACGGGCACGTCGGCCTGGCGGGCATTGTTCTCTGCCATCGTGCGCCCTCGGGCATCGAAGAGCGTCCGGATACGCCCGAGCACCACGGCGTCCCGGACGAGCTCCACGCCCATCACCGTGGCGATCGCCTCTCGCGTTATGTCGTCCTGGGTCGGACCGAGGCCGCCGCAGGCGATGACCGCGTCCGAACGAGCAAGGGCCGTTCGGAGCGCGAGCACGATCCTGCCGGCGTTGTCGCCGACACGGGTTTGGAAGTGGCAGTCGATCCCGGAGGCGGCAAGGCGCTCGCCTATCCAGCTCGAGTTGGTATCCGCGATCTGGCCGAGGAGGAGCTCGGTCCCGACTGCGAGAACCTCAGCTCGCACTGACGGACGTGCCCTGCTCCGAGGAGACCGCCCCGTCTCCCGTGAGGGCGGGCGACGACTTGATCCTCTTCAGCCTCTCCCCGTCACGGGCGTACTCGAAGCCCGTGTAGAGGGTGAGGGCGACGGCAAACCAGAGCACGTCCCGTACCAGGAAGGCATGGTGGAGACCGACGGGCGGGAGGAGGGCAAGGAGCACGACGACGTCCTGTACGAGCGTCTTGGCCTTCGCTGTCGGCCTCGCCGGGATCGAGATGCCGCGCCGCCCGGCCATCGTGCGGAAGGCGCTCATGGCGACTTCCCGGAGGGCGATGAGGATGACAGGCAGCCAGCCGAACTCACCGATGGAGGCGAGGGCAGCCATGGCGCCGAGCACGAGCACCTTGTCCGCGAGCGGGTCGAGAAACGCCCCCGAACGCGTCGCACCCGTCCTCCGGGCGACGAAGCCGTCTACTCCGTCCGATCCCGAGCAGGCTATCCAGACGGCGACGAGCAGCCATGTCGATGGTCCGGTTGTGAGGATGAGGAGGACGAGCACGGGCGAGACGAGCAGCCGGGCGAGAGTAACGGCGTTCGCCGGAGTGGCGAGAGCAGAGGGCCCGAAGGTGTCGCTCACGCCACGACCCTCTCCGCGATCAGATCGGGGCCCTCCGCCCCCGTGCAGCGCACCCGGTAGAAGGCTGAAGTCGGGCCGCTGGCGGCGCGAGAGGTGTCCCGGAGGCGAACGACTCCGTCGATCTCGGGGGCCTCCCTGTAGGAGCGGGCAGAGCCACCCCCGTGATCGAGCACGGTGAGCTCTCTGCCGACGAGCGCCGAGCGCTTTCGTGCCGTGATCGAGTCCTGCAGCTCGGCGCACTCGAGGAGGCGCTCGAGGGCAAGGGAGCCGGGAACAGAGAGACCCCCGTCGAGGGTGTCCGCGTACGTGCCCCTCTCGCGAGAGAAGGTGAAGAAACCGGCCCAGTCGAGCTCGACCTCCTCGAGAAAGGCAAGGAGCTGGTCATGATCGTCCTCGGTCTCGCCCGGGTAGCCGAGGATGAACGAGGACCGGAGCGCCGCCTCCGGCTCGGCGTCCCTGATCCTGCGGATGCGCTCGAGGTAACGTCCTCCGTCTCCCCACCTCCTCATCCGCCGCAGGAGCGGCGCCGACACATGTTGGAGGGACAGGTCGAAGTAGGGAACCCCGGTCGATAGGACGGCGTCAACGAGCCGATCGGTGAGCGACGACGGGTAGAGATAGAGCAGCCTCACCCAGGGCACGCGCTCGGCGACTCTCTCGACGAGCTCGACGATTCCCGCCTGAGGGCCTTCGGGCTGTCCGCCATGTGCCTCCTGGCGCTGTGCCGCCCCGCGATCTCGCCCGAAAGAGGCGAGATCCTGGGCGACGAGCACGACCTCGGACACTTCGAGGCTCTCGACCTCGGCGAGGATCGACTTCGTCGTGCGAGAACGCTGCCGCCCGCGAAAGGATGGGATGGCACAGAAGCCGCACCTGCGGTCGCAGCCCTCGGCCACCTTCACGTAGGCCCAGGGCGCCACGGCCGGCGGGCGGGGCAGCTCGAGGAGGTCGAAGGAGGGGACGTCGCCTCGCCGTCTCAGGGTGACAGGCAAGCCTGTAGGAGGGCTGTCGACGTCGACGCCGAAGCCGGCCACGACGTCAGCCTCCGGGAGAGCCTCTTCGAGCTCGGCTCCGTACCTCTCTGCCATGCAGCCGGTGACGGCGAGGCGGGCGCCCGACCGCCGACGCTCCGCAAGATCGAGGATGGTCCCTACCGACTCCTCTCGGGCGGCCTCGATGAAGGCACAGGTGTTGACGACGATCAGGTCGGCCTCCTCGGGCGAGTCGGCCGGGCGAGAGCCCTTCGCCGCCAGTCGGCCCGCCAGCTTCGCGGAGTCGACCTCGTTCTTCGGGCAGCCGAGAGTAGCGATCCAGTAAGTGGACCCTGCTCGCTCCTGGTCGCGACACGCCGGCTTCACCACGTCTCAGGCTACAGCCGCCGCTGCCACACCTTAAGGGGCACGACGTGACACCGCGTCAACGGGCCCTGAGAACTCCCTTCTCGACGAGGCCGGCCACCTTGGCGTCCTCGAGGCCCCAGTCGCTCAGAGCCGCCAACCCCTTCTCCCCCGGTCGGCACGGAGGCGAGACGGCCCTTGCCGGCGTGCCTGAGAAACGTGGCGCCGGGCTCGGTTGGTCCACTCCTCCCACCGAGACGAATGTGTCGCGGGCGACGTTGTGCGGGTGCTCGAGCGCCTCGCTCATCGTGAGCACGGGAGCAAGGCAGGCGTCGCCACCCGAGTCGGCAGCAAGCCCGACCCATTCGTCTCGCGTCTTCGTGGCGAAGACGGCGGCGAAACGCTCCTTCAGTTGCGGCCAGGCCGACCGGTCCATCTGTGCTGGCAGAGCCTCGGCCCCGAGCCCTGTGAGCCGGCACAAGGCGGCGTAGAAGCGGGGCTCGATCGCCCCGACGGCGACGTGACGGCCGTCGGAGCACTCGTAGGTGTCGTAGAAGGGGGCCCCTGTGTCGAGCATGTTCGTCCCCCTGCTCTCCTCCCACATCCCAAGGGCTCTGAGCCCCCAGATCATGCAAGTGAGCAACGCCGAGCCGTCGACCATGGCAGCATCGACGACCTGGCCCTCCGCCCCGCCTGCGACGGCGAGGAGGCCGGCCATGACGCCGAGGGCCAAGAGCATCCCCCCACCTCCGAAGTCGCCCACGAGATTGAGGGGAGGAAGCGGCCGCTCCCCCGCCCTTCCGATCGAGCCGAGCACGCCGGCGATCGATATGTAGTCGATGTCGTGGCCGGGGTGCCCGGCGAGTGGTCCCTCCTGGCCCCATCCCGTCATACGTCCGTAGACGAGTTTGCGGTTCCGCTCGAAGCACGCCTGGGGGCCGAGGCCGAGCCGTTCCGTCACGCCGGGACGGAAGCCTTCGATCAGAGCGTCCGCCCTCTCGACAAGAGTGAGGACGAGGGCGACTCCCTCTGGTGCCTTGAGGTCCACCCCGATCGATCGTTTCCCTCGTTGCAGCACGTCTCCCGAGGCTGCAGCGGACTCGAGGGGGGCGACGGCAGAGTTTCGCTCGACCCGCAGCACCTCGGCGCCGAGATCCGCCAAGAGCATGCCGGTAAAGGGGCACGGCCCGATGCCGGCAAGCTCGAGGACGCGGACCGACGACAGAGGGCCACCTCCATGCGGCCTCCGGGCGCCCAGGCTCATACGGGCACAATATGGGCATGGCCGAGGCATCGGACTACAACACGCGCCATTCCTTCGAGACGCGAACGGCCCACGCCCCCGGTCGAGTGAATCTCATCGGGGACCACACCGACTACACCGGGGGCTTCGCCATGCCGATCGCGATCCAGCTCGGCACAGAGGTGACGTGGCTTCCCGAGGCAGGCTCCGACGCGATCGAGCTGAGCTCGTCGACCGAGCCGGAATCGACGTCCGTGCCCTTCGACGTCGTGGCGGACGCGGACGAGATCGCGATGATCCTCCCCGAGTGGTGCCGCTACGTCGCCGGTGTCGTCGCCACCATCAACCCAGCCTGCGGGGGCAAGGGCATCGTCGTCGCCGATCTCCCGGCGCGGGCCGGCCTGTCGTCGAGCGCCTCGCTCGAAGTGGCCTTGGCGCTTGCTCTCGGGTTCGCGGGGAGCCGCCAAGAGCTTGCCCTCTCCTGCCAGGGAGGCGAGATGCTGGCGACCGGCGTCGCCACGGGGATACTCGACCAGATGGCGGTGGCGTCGGCCCGGGCAGGGCACGCCATGCTCATGGACTGCAGCTCTCTCGAGGTGCGGCACGTTGCGTTGCCACCGGACGTCCAGATCGTCGCCGTTCACTGCGGAGTCGCACGTAGCGTCACGGCGAGCGCCTACGCCGAGCGCGTCCGCCAATGCGACGTCGCCGCCGGCATCGTCGGACCCCTCAGGACCGCATCGGTCTCGGAGGTGGACCGGATCGGGAACCAGCTCATCAGGCGCCGGGCTCGCCACGTCGTGAGCGAGAACGCCCGCGTCCTCGCCTTTGCCGCCGCCCTCGAGAGCGGCGACCTGAAGGAGGCGGGCAACCTCATGAACCAGAGCCACTTGAGCCTCTCGAACGACTACGAGGTGTCGATCGAGGAGCTTGACCAGCTCGTCTCCTGGCTGCAGGGAATCGACGGAGTCTTCGGCGCCCGGATGACCGGAGCCGGCTTCGGAGGCTGCGCCGTCGCCATCAGCCGGCCGGGCGCTTTGCGTGGGCGGCTACAGAGCCATAGGTACTGGATCGTCCGCGCCTGCGAGGGCGCCCGGGTTCGCTGACCCGTCCCGGGTCGGGCACCTCGACCTCAGCTCAGCCCGAGGAGCCGGCGTCGTTCGGCATCGAACTCGGCGTCGGTGAGCACCCCCGCCTGATGGAGGTGTTCGAGCTCTCGCAGCCGTTCTGCCAGCGACGAGTCGGAGTCGCCCGGGCCACCCTGTGGCACCACCTCCCCTTGCGTGGGCCCTTCCTGCGACGCTCCCGCTTGCTGCGCCGCCGGCCACCACTTCGACTCCTGCTGCTGTTGCTCCCCCTTCGGGGCCGGCCACCAGTGCGACCCGCCTTGCCCGGGCGCTCCCCCTTCTTGCGGCGCCACCCGTGGCACCCCCTGCCGGGGCGTCACGGGTGGCGGGCCCCCCTCCGGCGACTCGGTCCCGCTCTCCTCCGGGGACTGCCGCCAGGAGTCGCGGTCGCCCGAGAGCAACCGGTTGACGAGCGACTGGAGCTCGGCAGGGTGCCGCACGTCTGGGAAGGGCTCCTGGCCGCTACGCCCTGCCGACTCGATCGTGAGGCTCCCGGCTTGCAGCAGCCGCTCGACGATCGTCTGGTGGTAGGTGACGTCCTGCACACGCTCGAGCGGGATCTCACGCCCGGTACGCCGCAGCACGCCCCAGCGGTAGACGATCCGGCCCGTCGTGATCACGAGCAGGCGCGAGCGCCAGGCCACTATCTGGGCGAGGAACCACAAGAAGACGACTGCGACGATGGCCGCCAGGATGTAGCCGACGACGACCGGCTCGGAACCCCAGGCGACGGTGATGGCGACGAACCCGGCCAAGACGGCGACCACGAGGAGGATCGGCTTCAGGAGCACCGACCAGTTGGGGTGCTCTTCGACCACCACCTCCTCGCCCGGGCTCAAGAGCTTGCGCGGGAACGGCACCGCCTGCGACCCGCCTCAGCCGAGCTTTCCCCCGATGGAGCCTGCGTTTCTCAGCACCGCGCCGTCGGAGCCGGCGGTCGAGAACACCGTCGAGGGCCGCGCCACGGCCTCGCCGAGAAGCTCCAGCAGCAAGGAGGGGAACGGGACGGGAGGGTCGATCCAAAGGTAACGGGCGAGCGAACCGGGGATCGTGTTCACCTCGTTCACATAAAGCGCGTCTCCGTCGGAGAGGAAGTCGATCCTCGCCACCCCGCGGACACTGCAGAGCGCCGCCACCTCCGGGGCCACCCTGCGGATCTGCTCCTCCAGCTCGGGGGGGATGCGGGCAGGAAGCTCGCGGGGGGCTGCCGCCATTCCCTCCGGGCCCACGTACTTGTCGGAGTACTCGAGGATCTCCCCTGGCCCCGTCCGCAAGGGCCGCTCGATGGCGGACAGTTGCACGTCGGGCCACGTCCTCACCGCTATCTGCAGGTCGAAGAGCTCGGACTGGTAGGGCTCGATAACGGCTCCGCGCCTCAAGTGAGGATTGGTGCGCAGCCGCGCGCAGGCCGACTCGTAGTCGCTCACGACCTCGACCCCGATCGACGAGCCTCCGAAACGTGGCTTCACGATGTAGGGACCGGGAAAGCGGGGCGCCATACCGCCGTCCACAAGGGCGATCCTCGGCAACGCCTGCAACCAGGCCGTCGACATGAGAGCCGAGAAGGCCAGCTTGTCCATCCCGATGAGCGCGCTCGCCAGAGTCGGGCCCGTGTAGACGAGGCCGCAGAGATCGAGCACCCCCTGGAGGGTCCCGTCCTCCCCCGGCCCGCCGTGGCAGCAGATGACGAGGACGTCGAGCTCGAGCGGCTCTTCCTTCGAGCCGAAACGCCCGCCGCGCCTGGCGACGAATCCCCCCCCGGCACCGACGACCAGCCTGAGCGGGGTCGAGCCCCTCGGAAGTCCTGAGACGTACTCGACGGCTTCCATTCCTGCCGGTGTCTCGAACCACTCGCCGCTCTTCGTCCAGTAGAGCGACCGGATCTCCGCGATGCCTGGCGCCCCCTTCAGGGCGCGGGCCACCTGCAGCCCGGTGAGGATGGAGACGTCGTGCTCAGGCGAGGGGCCCCCGAACACGACGCCGATCCGCGCCGGGCCCCCACCGGCGCGCGCGCTCACGGCACCCGTGCTCCCGAGCGAACCCCGGTCATCGAGTGCCAGGCGACGAAACGTCGGTCGACTCATGGCGGCGCTCACTCTAGCTGGGAACGAAGAGCGCCTTGTGGAACCGCGACGCTCCTCTGGCTCTCCGACGTCTGCGTTCGTCCTGGTCAGTAGCTCACGGGTAGTGGTCGGGTAGGTCGTTCTCGTAGAGGACGGCGTCGCCAGGACCTAGGTTGCTCCTCACCCAGTCGAGCGCCTCGTCGATGCGGTCGACCATGGCGACCTGCGCGCCGCCCTCGACTTTGGCGGCACCGGCAGCAAGGGCGCCTCGATTCGTCCGCGCCACGATCACCAGCCGGTCCGCCACGCGGGCGGCGGCCTCTCCCAGGTCCTCGTTCGCCAGCATCTGAAGCGCTCCGAGCTCGACCATGCCGGGCGTGACTATCACCCTTCTCCCCTTCGGATCGACCTCGGCCTCGTGCGCCAGCCTGGCGAGGGCTATCTTCGCCCCCGCCGGGTTCGAGTTGAAGGTGTCGTCGAGCACGAGATAGCCGTTGCTCGCCGGGTACCGCTGGAGACGGTTGGGCGCAACAGGCAGGCTCGCAAGGCGCGCCAGGATGTCCTCGGGCTCGAGCCCGAGCTCGCGGGCGACGGCGGCAGCGCAGGCGGCATTGCTCGTGACCGCCGGCTGGTCCGCCTCGCGCACGGCGGCGACCCCCACCCTCCGCCCGCCCAGCCTGAGCTCGAGCCCCTCGGCTGAGGCGAGCACGGCGACATCGGCCACCTCGTTCGTGCCCGAGGCCCCGACTACCGCCCTTCCTGCCTCTCGCAGCACTTTCGCGAGGCCTGCGAGGCGCTCGTCGTCGACGTTCACGACGACGAGGCGCGCCCGCTCGGCGATCTCCGCCTTGGCCGCCAGCGTGACGTCCAGGCTCTTGAAGCGCTCGAGGTGGGCGGGGCCAATGGCGGTGATGACCGATATCGTCGGGCGGAGCCACGAGCAGAGCTCGGCGATCTCGCCCGGCCCGTAGGTCCCCATCTCCGCCACGAACACCTCCGTCGCCGGCCCGAGGAGCTCGTTCACGGTCTTGGCGAGCCCGGCTCGGTTGTTGTAGCTCTTCGGGCTCGCGAGCGTCGTGCGCTGCCCGCCGACGAGGTGGGCGATGTAACCCTTCACGGTCGTCTTTCCATAGGAGCCAGTCACTCCGACGACGACGGGCCGTACCCGCTCGAGGCGCTGGGAGGCGCGCGCCACGTAGCGGTGGGCGACGGCGTTCTCGAAGGGCTTGGTCAAGAAGAGGGCGACGTCGACGAGACCCGGAACGGCGAGAGCGGTGAGGGCAGCCGCAGGCACGGCCCCGCCGAGGCCGGCCGCGAGCGCTCCTATGGCGATCGCAAGAGCCTCGAGGAGCCCGCTTACAAGAGCCACCGTCGCCATCCGCCGTGTCCAGGCGAGTCTCGAGGTACGGCCGCGGATCGGGAGGCGGATCGGTCCGGTGGCGGCGGCAAGGGCAGCCGCTGCTGCCACCGGGGCAAAGAAGATCGAGGCGACGGCAGCTGCGATCGCCCCGAGGGCAACGGCGCGGTTGTCGGGGCTGAGCCTCCACCAGCGCCAGGAGAAACGCAGCGTCTCTCCCGCCAGGTAGTGCTCCCGCTGGGCGACGCGCAGCCATCGCAGGCTGGCGCAACCGACGCCTGCCACGGCGATCGCCAGCACGACCGCATCGGCGATAGTCACGACGTCGTGACCAGGAGACGATCGATGCCGGCGCGCAGCTGGGCGGGGACGGCCTCGGGCGTGAGGTGGCCGACGCCTGGCACGACGAGAAGCGAGACGGGCCCGGAGAGCTCCTTCGCGATGCGATCGGCCACGGACGGAGGAACGGCGCTGTCGAGAGCTCCCCAGACGAGCTCGACGGGACAGCTGATCGCCCGCAACGGCGTGAGATAGGTGTCGTCCCACTCCTCCGAGACGGCGCGCACGAGCACGTCTCTCATCACGCCCGACGCCGCGCGGTAGTCCGCCGACCCGTACCTGAGCTTCATCGCCTCGAGCCATCTCTCGCCGACAAGGCCGCTCCTCGCGAGAGCGCGGACAGCTCTGTAACGCCAGCGCGGCCGCGGGCGCCGGTTGGCAGGCTGGGCGGCGAAGAGCGGTGCCCCCGTGAGGAGAACTCCTCTCACCTGCTCCGGGTGGGCGGCCGCCAGCTGCACCGCCAGCCTGCCGCCGAAGGAGTGGCCGGCGACGACGACCTCGGCTGCCATCTCGTCGAGCACGGGGGCGAGCGCCCTCGCGTACTCGAGCGATCCCCAGGCTTCGGGAGGTGGCGGCGTGGCGCCGAAGCCGGGAAGGTCGAGAGCGACGGCGGGCAGTGGGTCGGTTCCACCGAGCAGGGCCGAGAAGTCACGATGGTCGCGACGCCAGCCGTGCAGGGCCAGCACCTGAGGCGTGCCCGACCCGTGGACCTCGCCGAAGAGTCGGCCGCCGTCGAACGACGTCAGCACTGCGAGCAAGATACCTGAGCGCTACAGCCTCGATGTACCGTGCGAGCCATGGACGGGCTCGGCGGTCCGAGAGACATCCTCGCCGGCTGCGACGCCGAGCAGGTGGAGGCGATCACGAGCGAGGCAACCCCACTGTGCATCCTCGCCTCCGCAGGATCGGGCAAGACCCGTGTCCTGACGCGGCGCATCGCCTGGCAGGTTCGCCAGGGCAGGGCGCTGGCGGGACATGTTCTCGCCCTCACCTTCACCCGCAAGGCGGCAGAGGAGATGCGCGCCCGCTTGGGCTCACTCGGCCTCCGAGGCCGCATGACGGCGGGAACCTTCCATGCCGTCGCTCTCTCGGAGCTGAGACGCCTGGCCGCCGAGCGCCGCCAAGCCCAACCGGTAGTGCTCGCCTCCAAGTCACGTCTCTTGCATACCGTGCTGGAGAGAGCACGGGGGCCCGCCCGCGCCTGGGCGGAGGGCCGGGCGCTCGCCAACCGGGGGGTAGGCGAGCTCGCCATCGAGATCGAGTGGGCCAAGTCTCGCCTCGTCGCGCCAGACGACTACGAGAAGGCGGCGGAGAGAACCGGTCGGCGTTGTCCCTGGGAGCCGTCCGAGGTCGCCTTCTCGTACAAGGCCTACGAGGTCGAGCGACGCCGGCGCGGCGTGCTCGACTTCGAAGACCTCCTTACCAAGTGCGCCGCGGAGCTCGCCTCCGACGAGTGCTTCGCGGCCTCGGCGGCGTGGCGCTTCCGCCACCTCTTCGTCGACGAGTACCAGGACGTGAACGCGGCCCAGCTTCGCCTCCTTCGTGCCTGGTGGGGAGCGGACAGCGACCTCTGCGTCGTAGGCGACCCCAACCAGGCGATCTACTCGTGGAACGGGGCCGATCCGGAAGCGATCTCTCGTTTCTCGGAGGATTTCGAGAACGCTACGGTGCTCGAGCTCCAGACCAACTATCGTTCCACCGCCGAGGTCGTCACTGTCGCATCCTCGCTCGTGCGCGCTCGCCGGCTGACGCCAGGGGGGCGCCGCGGCGAAGGGACGATCCCGAGCGTGACGGCGTACCCGACTGACCTCGACGAGGTGGCTGGAGTGGCGATGCTCGCCCGCCAAGCCCGCCGGCCCGACCGAAGCTGGTCGAAGATGGCGGTCCTCGCCCGCACGAACTCGCAGCTCGGTCTCTTCCAGAGGAGCTTCGAGGAGCGCGGCATCCCGGCAAGGATCGTCGGCCAGGAGAGCGCCGCCGCCGATGAGGAGGTGGTCGCCGAGTCGCTCGACGACGTCGGCGCAGGGGAGGGGTTGGACCCGGCGGATGACTGGATGCCGGAGGATGCGGCTCCCCCTCAGGCGGCGCCAGGCGCGCCCGCCCCCGGCAAGGCGGCCCAACACGACGCCGTCGCCCTTCTCACCTTCCACCGGGCAAAGGGCCTCGAGTGGCCTGTCGTCTTCGTGACAGGACTGGAAGATGGGTTCGTCCCCATAGCCCATGCCCTCGACGACGTTGCCTGGGCGGAGGAGCGGCGCCTCCTGTACGTCGCCTGCACGCGAGCTGAGGAGGAGCTGCACTGCTCCTGGGCCACGGAGCGCTCCTTTGCAGGCGGACGGCCCGTCGCGAGGTCGCCATCGCCCTACCTTGCCTCGATCGAGGCTGCCCGCCGCCAGCTCTCCTCCCTCGCCCGCAGGTCGGAGGAGGGTACGAGGCAGGGCTTGGCGGAGAGCCGGCGCGCCCTGGCGGAGTCCGGAGAGCATCGCCGGCGCATCTCGTCCCAAGACCAGAGCCTGGACCTGTACGATTCATCTTGCAGCTCGCATCCAGCTGGGGCAGAAGGCATGGCGCGAGAGGGCGGGTCACCGCCAGGTAGCGTTGTCTGATACTCGATGCGGGAAGGGGACCGGATGTCTGAGGATGCAGACCGGCGAACGGCGGAGCGCGAGGCGCGTCATCAGTATCTCGGGATCATCGACGACGCCTGGGAGGTGTACCGGGAGGCGCTGGAACGTGCTTGGGAGCTCTACGAGCGAGGGCTCGACGAGCCGAGGTCGTCTTACGAGACGGCGCAGGCCGCCGCAGAGCAGGCGCACGGGACGGCGATAGACGGGGCCTGGGCCGAGTACAAGCAGGCCGTCGCCAACGCCCCGACGACGATGCGAAGAGACATCGTCTCGCAGGCGCGTGCCGCCTACAACGAGGCGGCAGCCCAGGTCCGCAAGCAGTACAACGAGAGCATGGCCCTCGCGCGGGAGGGCTACCTGCGCTCGGTGAGCGATCTTCGTAGCAACTATCGCAACGCCGTCGACGGCGAGCTCGACGCACATCGGGAATCCGTGCGGACGGCCTGGGTGAGCTACCTCGAGATGGTGGACGCGGAGGTCCTCGCCGAAGAGTAAGCCTTCTCGACGTCCGTGGTGAGACAATGACGGGGTGCACATCTCGGCCAAGGTCGACTACGCCTGTCGCGCCCTCTGCGGCCTGGCTGCGAGCGCTGACGAGGCGCTTACGGCTGACGAGCTCGCTCGCGACCAGCAGGTGCCCGTCAGGTTCCTGCGGGCGATCCTGAACGAGCTGCGACGGGGCGGCATCGTCACGAGCCAGCGGGGAAACGAGGGCGGTTACAAGCTCGGTCGCGACCCGTCGGAGATCCTCCTCGGCGAGGTCTTCCGCCGCCTCGAGGGACCCCTTGCGGAGGTGAGAAACGAGAGGCCCGAGCAGATCCGGTACGAGGGGTCCGCAGAGCATCTGCAAGACGTCTGGGTGGCGGTGCGAGCTGCCCTTCGCGGAGTTCTCGACGAGGTGAGCATCGCCCACGTCGTCTCGGGCAAGCTCCCCGGCGAGGTGGCTCAGCTCCTCGAGATGCCGGGGGCCTGGAAGGGGCGCTGACATGGACGTCTCGACAGGCGAGCCGGGGGCGAGAACAGCAGGAGGCGAGGTCGTCGCCGAGAAAGGCCTCAAGACCGGCGCCCTCGGCCTCATCTCCACCACGGTCATCGCGGTCGCATCGACGGCGCCCGCCTATTCGCTTGCAGCGACCCTCGGTTTCGTCGTCATCTACGCCGGGACGCACTCGGCCATCATCGCCGTCCTGGCGTTCGTGCCGATGCTCTTCACCTCCATCGGCTACAGCGAGCTGAACCAGGCCGACCCCGACTGCGGCACCACCTTCACCTGGGCGACGCGGGCCTTCGGTCGCAAGGCCGGCCCGTGGTTCGGATGGCAGGGCGGCTGGGCGATCGTCGCCTCGGACGTGCTCGTCATGGCGAGCCTCGCCCAGGTGGCTGGCCAGTACGTCTTCCTCCTCGTCGGAGCGAACGACATCGGTTCGCACCCGGCGAGCGGCTGGGTCCTCTTGGTCGGCGTCCTCTGGATCATCTCCATGACGGTGATCTGCTATGTAGGCATCGAGATCTCGGCCAACTTCCAGAAGGCGCTCCTCGGCGTCGAGCTTCTGATGCTGACCGTCATGTCGATCGTCGCCTTCGTCAAGCTCGGGAGCGGCAGCGCGCCCATCGGCCACCTTGCCCTCAGCTGGTCCTGGTTGAACCCCTTCAGCATGTCCGTCTCCGACTTCGTCCAGGGTCTGCTCCTGATGGTGTTCATCTACTGGGGATGGGACACGGCAGTGTCTGTGAACGAGGAGACGAAGGACTCCTCCATCACTCCGGGCAAGGCGGCCGTCATCGCCACCCTCATCCTGCTCGGCATCTACTTCATCGTCATCCTGGCCGCCCAGTCCTACGCCGGGCTCGGGACGACGGGGATCGGGCTTCTCAACCCGAGCCACTCGAGCGACGTCCTCTCGGTCCTCGGCACCTCCGTCTTCGGGACCTCGGTGCTCGGCAAGGTGGGGAGCCATCTCCTCATACTGATGGTGCTCTCCTCGGCGGCGGCCTCGACACAGACGACCATCCTCCCGACCGCGCGCACGACGCTCTCGATGTCGGTCTACGGCTCGATCCCGAAGTCGTTCGCGAAGATGCACAAGCGGTACCTCACCCCGACCGTGTCGACGGTCGTCATGGGCCTCATCTCGATCGCCTTGTACGTGCCGATGAACTACCTCTCGAAGGGCCTCGTCATCGGTGACGCCGTCTCGGCCTGCGGCGTGTTCATCGCCCTCTACTACGGCATGACAGGCTTCGCATGCGTCTGGTACTACCGCCACACCTTGACAGAGAGCGCTCGCAACCTTTGGATGCGCGGGATCATCCCGGGGCTCGGCGGGATCATGCTGTGGGCAGCAATGATCTGGAGCCTCTATTACTACTGGAGCCCGGTGAACAGCTACACGAGCTTGAAGCTCCCCTTCGCGCCCCACTGGCACGTAGGGGGCGTCTTCATCATCGACATCCTCGCCATCATCGTCGGCATCGTGCTCATGCTGGCACGGCGCGCCGTCTACCCGCCCTTCTTCCGGGGCGACACGCTCAACCTCCAGACGGCGACTCTCGTCCCGGACGACTGAGGGCGCCGGAGGCAGCTGCTGCCCCTGCCCCCGAGGGGCCGGCGAGCGCCCGCTCGAGATCGAGGATCAGGTCCTGGAGCGTCTCGAGCCCGACGGACAGCCGCACAAGGGCAGGATCGACGGCAAGCGGCGACCCGGCGACCGATTGGTGCGTCATCCTCGCGGGATGCTCGATGAGCGACTCGACAGCGCCAAGCGACTCGGCAAGCGTGAAGACCCTCGTCGAGGCGACCACCTTGAGGGCGGCGTCCTCGCCCTCGCGCAGGGTGAACGAGACCATGGCCCCGAAGGCGCCCATCTGGCGAGAGGCGAGCACGTGGCCGGGATGCGAGTCGAGGCCCGGGTAGTTGACGGAGGCGACCGCGTCGTGGCCGGCAAGGTACTCGGCGATGGCGGCGGCGCTCGCGCACTGGCGCTCCATCCGAACCGCCAGCGTCTTCACGCCCCGCAGCAACATGTAGCAGTCGAAGGGGCTCGGGACGGCGCCGGTCGCGTTCTGCAAGAAGCCCACCCGCTCCGCGACGGCGTCGTTCGAGGTGGCCACGAATCCACCTACGACGTCGGAGTGCCCGCCTATGTACTTCGTGGTCGAGTGGACGACGACGTCCGCCCCGAGCTCGAGCGGGCGTTGCAGATAGGGGGTGGCGAAGGTGTTGTCGACGACCGAGACGGCGCCGTGGGCCCGCGCCATCTCTGACAGAGCCGCGACGTCGGCGATCCGGAGCATCGGATTGCTCGGGGTCTCCACCCAGAGCATCTTCGTCCGCGGCCCGAGAGCGTCACGGACACGCTCAGGGCGGGTGAGATCGGCGGGGGAGAAATCGATCCCGTAGTCGCTGTGAACCCGCGCCACGAGCCGGTAGGTCCCTCCGTAGGCGTCGTCGGGAATGACGACGTGATCACCTGGCTTGAGCATGCGACAGACGGCGTCCTCTGCCGCCATGCCGCTCGCGAAGGCGAACCCATGGCTCGCCCCCTCGAGGGCGGCGATCGCCGTCTCGAGCGAGCGACGCGTCGGGTTGCCCGACCGGCTGTACTCGAAGCCTCTGTGTACGCCGACCTCCTCCTGGGCGTAGGTGCTCGCGAGATGGATCGGGGGGACGACGGCCCCGGTCGCCGGGTCCGGCTCCTGGCCGGCATGAATGGCGCGGGTCTCGAACCCGAGCCCTTCGCCGCCGGCGCCGGGCCCGCCGCGCCCATCGCCCCCCTCTCTCACGTGAGCCCGACCTCGCTCTGACCAGAGGCGAGGAAGGCGAGGGCGTCGGTCCTCGTCACGACGCCGACAGGGTGGCCGTGGTCGATGACCACGACCGCCGGAGCATCCTCGAGCTTGTGCACCACTGTGTCGATGCCCTCTCCGCTCCCCACCGTCGGCAGCGCCGGGCTCATGACCTCGCCCACGAGACGGTCGAGGATCTCCGGCGCGCCGAAGGCGAGGTGCATGAGCTCCCGCTCGAGCACGGCGCCGACCACCTCGGCCTCCACGAGCGGCGGCTCGGCCTGCACGACGGCGAGCTGGCTCACCCCGAACTCGGCCATGATCGAGATGGCGTCTCGCACCGTCTCGCTCGGGTGCACGTGTATCAGCTCTGGCAGCGCCCTCCCCTTGCGCTCGAGGAGATCCCCGATCGTTCTTCCCTTCGCCCGCAAGAAACCATGGTCTGCCATCCACTCGTCGCTGTACAGCTTCGAGATGTACCCGCGCCCCGAGTCGGGGACGAGCGTGACCACCACGTCGTCGGGACCGAGCTCCGGCTGCAGCTTGAGCGCCGCCCAGACGGCCGTTCCCGTCGAGCCCCCGACGAGGATCCCCTCCTCCACCGACACCCTCCGCGCCATGTTGAAGGAGTCGGCATCGCTCACCATGATGACGCGGTCCACCACGCTCGGGTCATATGTCGTCGGCCAGAAGTCCTCACCGATCCCCTCGACGAGATATGGGCGTCCCGAGCCGCCCGAGTAGACGGACCCCTCGGGGTCGGCCCCGATGATCTCGACCCCGGCGTTCTGCGACTTCAGGTACCGGCCGATGCCAGAGATCGTCCCGCCCGTGCCGATCCCCGCTACGAAGTGCGTCACGCGGCCCGCCGTCTGCTGCCAGATCTCCGGGCCGGTCGAGGCGGCGTGCGCCGCCGGGTTCTCGGGATTGTGGTACTGGTCGGGGTGGAACGCTCCCGGGAGCTCATGTGCGAGGCGATCGGTCACCGAGTAGTACGAGTCGGGATGGTCGGGCGGCACGGCGCTCGGGCAGACGATGACCTGGGCTCCGTATGCGCGAAGGAGGCCGATCTTCTCGGGCGCCATCTTGTCGGGCATGACGAAGATGCACTTGTAGCCACGGCGCGCCGCCACGATGGCGAGGCCGACGCCGGTGTTGCCCGACGTGCCCTCGATGATGGTGCCCCCTGGCTTCAAGAGGCCGTCTCGCTCGGCGGTGTCGATCATGGCCACGGCCGGCCTGTCCTTCACACTGCCGCCGGGATTGAACAGCTCCAGCTTCGCGAGCAGGGGGCAGGGGAGGTCTCGACCGATCCGGTCGAGCCTCACGAGCGGGGTGTTGCCGACAAGCTCGAGAAGGGAGCCGACGACATCCATCGGTGCGCCGCGGTCAGTGAAAGGGAGCACCTCGATCCCGCTCAAGGGCTCTATTCCCCCGGCCTGCGCGACCGGGTCGTCCGTGAGGAGGCGCACCGGCAGGCCACCACGATGCAGTGCCGTGGCGACGGCTACGGCCGCATCGCCGATGACGGTGACACGCCGCGGGATGCGGGCGCGCAGGTCCGTGAGGAAGGCCGGGGAGACATCCGGCCCGTCGAGGTGGACGACACGGTTGGCACGAGTGAGGAGGTGCTCAGGTGCCCTCGTACGGCCGGTGATGACAAGCACCTCCACGCCACCATCCTGCCCCTTCGAGCGTGCCGTCCGCTCGCGCACCCGCCGCGAGAGCCGGCATCTCGAGGCGGTCGCGTCAATCGGGCGAGCACGCGCTCATGAAGTACCGCGAAACGGCCGATAGTCCCTCATAGCTTCGGCTGCGAGAGGAGACAGGGGGTCGTTACTGTGACGATATGGGGCGGAGCCATGAGCGAGATGATGGGTGCCTCCCTGCCGGCAGAGACCCGGCAGCCTGCGGGGAGAGCGATATCTCCACGGCCGCGCCGGGCGGAACGGCCCGAGCCGACAGGTCGGACCGGAAGGCCTGAAGGAGGCCAGCCGGGGCCTCGGCCGTCGTCGGCCCGGATGAGGAAGAAGACAGAACCACTGATGCGCCGGGTCCGTCACCGGCAGATCTAGCCCCTCGAAGCGCCGCCAGGGCGCAAGGGGCGATGTACCTCTGGCAAGATCTGGTTACTAACCTTCTGGCGAGAGATGTTACGCGATATAAGCAAGGTGGCGGCCAGAGATGCGGCACGTTGTCGAGAGGTATAGAGGGCTTGGCCTGGCCACCCGGCTCCTGCTCGGTGGCGGTCTCTTCGTCGTCGTGGTCGGGATCGGCCTCCTTGTCGTCCTTCTTGTCGGACGACCCAGTGTCTCCGTCTCCTCTGGTCGGGCGCTCGTCAAGGTCAAGCTGAGCGGCATCGGCACCGAGCTCAGGGGGGTACGGGCAACGAGCGACGGCAGGCCGATCAGCCTCGTCGAGGGCGCTGGCGGCCTCGTGCCGGCCCACCAGCTGACGCAAGACGAGACGGTCAAGGTGACCGCCGTCGCGACGGCGCCGTCCTGGTTGCGCTGGCTGCTGGGCGGGTCGGTGTCGACGACGAAGACGCTGCGCACGCCGGAGGCGTCGCCTGCAGAGAGCGTGGCGCTCTCGACCCGGCACGGCCGGGTACCGGTCAGCTTCGACAACAAGGTGAGCGTCGTCGAGTACCGCTCTGTCGGGGGCGAGATCGAGACCCTCCACCTCTCCCGAGCGAGCACCGTCGCCCGTCTCAGCGTGTCCCCGGAGCTCTTCGCAGGCACGGTCGAAGTGGCCGCATCCCCGGAGCCCTGGGAGAAGGTCGCGTCCGAGGCGCTGTCGGTGAAGTGGTTCGTCGTACCGCCCGACAAGGAGACGCTCGTCCTCGCCGACCCGGGTCCCGGCGCGACGAGCGCCCGCTCGGACGGCCGGATCACGCTCACCTTCGACAAGCCGGTGGCAAAGCTGCTCGGCAGCTCCCGGCCAATCCTCAAGCCTTCCGTCCCTGGCTCATGGTCAGAGCGCGGGCCTAACACGTTGGTGTTCACGCCGAAGGGCTTCGGCTTCGGGCCGGGCACGGTCGTCACGGTGTCCTTCCCGGAGCCGGTCACGATCACGAGCGCGAGCGGTATCCCGGGGACGAGCAGGACCGCCTCTGCTGCAAAGGGCTCGCTCGCTTCAGCCAACACCGTGACGGACGCGACCTCGTTCCACTTCACGACGGGGCCGGGCTCGGTGCTCCGCCTCGAGGAGATCCTCGCCCAGCTCCACTACCTGCCGCTCAACTTCGTCCCGGCGAGCGGCGCCAAGGTGCCGCGCACCTTCGCCGAGGAGGTGGCCACGATGTCGAGGCCGCTTCCCGGCACCTTCTCCTGGCGGTGGGCCTCGACGCCTGCCTCCCTCGAGGCGGAGTGGGCGGAAGGAGAGGCGAACACGATGCTGAAGGGCGCTCTCATGGCCTTCGAGGCGGCGGAGAGCTCCTACGACGGCTACCAAGCCGACGAAGAGACGGTCAACCAGCTCGCCGACGCCTCCCTCTGGCGGGAGCTCCTCGAGGCTGACCTGAAGGACAGCCTCGACCCGAGCCCGTACGCCTACGTCTACGTCTCTCAAAACCTCCCTGAGACGCTCACGATCTGGGAGAACGGGCGGATCGTGCTGACGTCGCCCTGCAACACCGGGATACCCGAGTCACCGACGGCGAACGGGACCTTCCCCATCTACGTGCGCTTCACCTTCAATTACATGAGCGGCTTCAACCCCGACGGCAGCTACTACGACGACCCCGTCTACTGGATCAACTACTTCAACGGCGGCGACGCCGTCCACGGCTTCATACGGGCCTCGTACGGCTTCCCCCAGAGCCTCGGCTGCGTGGAGCTCCCCATCCCGACCGCACAAGTTGCCTTCGGCTACCTGGCGATCGGAGACCTCGTCACCGTCGCTCCCTGAGCCTGCCGCCGGGGCGGCCGGCCCCCCGGTAGCGTGAGCTCATGTCGCTCCTCGAGGAACATGCCGCCGGTTGGGCCGACGTCGCCTTGAGGAACATAGAGCGCGAGTATCCCAACGTCCGGCTGTACCTCGCCCAGGGACCGGAGGATCGCCCGCCCCGCCCCCGCGAGCAGTTTCCGGCGTTCTACGGCTCGTACGACTGGCACTCGTGTGTCGAGATGCACTGGGTGCTCGTACGCCTTCTCAGGCTGGTGCCGGAGGCGATCGGCGAGGATCGCGTCCGGGCGGAGCTCGACAGGCATCTCGCAGAGGAGGCGCTCGCCGTCGAGGCGCGCAACCTCCCGCGGTGGGAGCGGCCTTACGGGTACGGCTGGACGCTCAAGCTCGCCCACGAGCTCTCGGGGCTGGGCGATGGCGACGCCAAGCGCTGGGCAGCCAACCTCGAGCCCCTGTGCGACCGGATCGTGGACGACTTCCTCGGTTGGTTCGAGGTGGCTACCTATCCGGTGCGTTCCGGCCTGCACGCCAACTCCGCCTTCGGCCTCTCGCTCGCGCTCTGTTACGGCCGTACGCACCGTCCTCGCCTCGCTGCCGCCATCACCCGGGCGGCGCGGCGATGGTTCGGGTCGGACACGGACTACCCAGGCCACTACGAGCCGTCGGGGACCGACTTCCTCTCGCCGGCGCTCACGGAGGCCGAGCTGATGCTCGAAGTGCTCGGGAGCGAGGAGTTCGGCCCGTGGTTCGGGAGCTACCTGCCCCGGCTCGCCGAGGGTCGCCCGGAGCAGCTCTTCGAACCGGTCGAGGTGACTGATCCAACAGATGGTCAGATCGCCCACCTGCACGGGCTGAACCTCAGCCGGGCCTGGTGCTGGACCCGTCTCGCCCGGGCGCTCCCGGCCACCGACCCAAGGAGAGAGAGGATGCTGACAGCGGCGGCTCGGCACCGGGACGCGTCCCTCGACCACTCGGTCGGCAGCGACTACATGGTCGAGCACTGGTTGGCGGCCTATGCACTCCTCCTCGTCTCCGAGGGTGGGTGAGGCGGCACGGGCGGACATGCACTAAAGATGGTGACGATGCGCGCGCTCGTGAAGGCCAAAGCTGCGGAGGGACTCTGGATGGAGGACCTGCCTCGGCTTGAAGTAGGAACTGACGATGTGCTCGTGCGCGTCCTCCGTACCGGCATCTGCGGTACCGACCTCCACATCCGCTCCTGGGACGAGTGGGCCCAGGCTCACGTCCCCGTCGGGCTCGTGATCGGCCACGAGTTCGTCGGGCGGGTGGAGTCCTGCGGGCCGCTCGTCACCGAGTTCAGGCCCGGCGACCTCGTGAGCGGCGAGGGGCACCTCACCTGCGGGCGTTGCCGCAACTGCATGGCCGGCCGGCGGGTGCAGTGCGCGAGGACCGAGAGCGTCGGTGTGACCCGACCGGGCGCCTTCGCCGACCACGTCGTCCTGCCCGCCTCCAACCTGTGGAGGCACCCGCCCACGATCGACCTCGACACCGCCGCCATCTTCGACCCCTTCGGCAACGCCGTCCACGTGGCCACGGCGTTTCCCGTGCTCGGCGAGGACGTGCTCATCACCGGCGCGGGGCCTATCGGCCTCATGGCCGCCCTCGTCGTCCGTTTCGCCGGCGCCCGCCACGTCGTCGTCACCGACGTGTCCGAGTACCGTCTCGAGCTTGCCCGCAGACTGGGCATCTCGCAAGCGATCGACCTGCGAGAGACCTCGTTCTCCGAAGTCATGGCCTCTCTCTCGATGACGGAGGGTTTCGACGTCGGGTTCGAGATGTCCGGCAACCCTGATGCCACACGCCAGATGCTGGCCGTGCTGACCCACGGCGGAAAGATGGCGATGTTCGGCCTGCCGGGTGAGCCCTTCGCCGCCGACTGGTCGCAACTGGTCATGAACATGACGACGATCCGCGGCATCTACGGTCGGCAGATGTTCGAGACGTGGTACGAGATGTCAGTGCTGGTCGAGTCCGGCCTCGACATCTCGCCCGTGATCACCCATCGTTTCGACGCCGAGGAGTTCGAGCAGGCATTCGAGATCGTCGCATCGAGACGGTGCGGCAAGGTCATCCTCAAATGGTCGGAGGAGTAACAATGGTCATGCAGGCGGCCGTCCGGAGCAGCATCGACGAGGAGCTCGGTTCGATCCGCCAGGCCGGGACCGCCAAGAGGGAGCGGACGCTCGAGTCCCCGCAGGGTGCCGAGATCACCGTGAACGACGAGACGGTGCTCAACTTCTGTGCCAACAACTACCTCGGGCTCGCCAACGATGCCCGCATCGTCGCGGCCGCCCACGAGGCGCTCGACCGCTACGGCTTCGGTATGGCCTCGGTCCGCTTCATCTGCGGCACGAACTCGGTTCACAACGAGCTCGAGGCGGAGCTGAGCGACTTCCTCGGCACCGAGGCGACCATCCTCTACTCCTCCTGCTTCGACGCCAACGGCGGGCTCTTCGAGACCCTTCTCGGGAAAGAGGACGTGGTCATCTCGGACCAGCTCAACCACGCCTCCATCATCGACGGCATCAGGCTCTGTGGTGCGAGCCGGCTCCGCTATTCCAACCGGGACCTGGGCGAGCTCGAAGACCGTCTGGCGGAGTCGGCGGGCGCCCGCAGACGGTTGGTCGTCACCGACGGCGTCTTCTCCATGGACGGCTCGCTTGCGCCCCTCGATGGCATCTGTGAGCTGGCGGACCGCCATGGCGCCATGGTGATGGTCGACGACTCCCATGCGGTCGGCGTCCTCGGCGAGACAGGAGCAGGGACGCCTGAGCACTTCGGGGTAAGCGACCGAATCGACATCCTTTCGGGCACGCTCGGCAAGGCGCTCGGAGGGGCAAGTGGCGGCTACCTCTCGGGAAGGCGTGAGATCGTCGAGCTCTGCCGGCAACGTTCCCGGCCCTACCTCTTCTCCAACTCGCTCGCCCCGGCGATCGCGGCGGCCGGCGTGCGAGCCCTCGAGCTGTTGCGTGACTCGGCCGAGCTGCGTGACCGCTTGTTCCACAACGCCGCCCGCATGCGCCACGGGCTCGAGCAAGCAGGCTTCGAGCTGCTCCCGGGCGAGCACCCGATCATCCCGGTCATGATCGGCGACGCCGCCCTCGCCACCGCGATGGCCGACGCCCTCTTGCGGCGGGGCGTCTACGTGATCGGCTTCAGCTATCCCGTCGTCCCCGTCGGCCAGGCGCGCATCCGGGTTCAGATGTCGGCCGCCCACACCGACGGGGAGATCGACCGGGCGATAGATGCCTTCGCAGCGGTGCGGGGCGAGGTGCTCTAGCCACCAGGACCTTCTCGCACCCAGCCTCCCAGAATACGAACCTCGGTCCGCTGGTGGAGTGGGAGACCATTGCCCTGGCCGGCCACCGCGCCCCGAGGTCCGCCGTGACGGGTGAGGTCCGGGAGTACCAGCCTCGGGATGCTGAGCGGTAGCGACGAGCCCGGACCGGTTGACCATCCACCAGGTCGATCAACGGCCACCCATCACGATCGACGCCGGCGCTCGCGAGTACCGCCAACCCATCGACCTCGACATGTCCAACGCGACGACGGACCTCAAACGGGTCCACCCCATCGTCCAGAAAGTGCCGAAACAGTTCGGCCCAAGCGGCCTGTTCCTGGCTGGAGGCGTACCAGGTGCCGAGACAGCCAGCGACGTGGTAGCGGCCGTTCGTCACGGTCGGATCGGCCACGTCGGTGAGCTGGCGCCGGGTCGGCCCC
>JASHRK010000002.1 GCA_030037405.1 Acidimicrobiales bacterium
TCGTGAAGCATTGTGCGCACATCGGGGCGAAACCCCATGAACCGCACCTGGGCACTTAGGCCAAGATCGGCCGCCTGCTTGACGAGATGGCCGCGAAGGCTCCCCGCTCCGAACACGTCAAGCGTGTACCTATGGCCCATCTGATTCGCCGCGGCGAGGACTTTCAGCAGATAGCTGTGGTTCTTCGGGAGCTCTAAGGACCCAATGGTGACGAGGTCGACCTCGGAATCGCCGGACGCCTCCGACTCGTTGGGCACAATGAAGTTGGAGATGACTGCAGCGCGAGAGGGACCCGGGTCCGGAAGCCAGGAGAGCAGGGCGTCGCGGGCGGCTTCGGTCACATAGACGATCCCGTCGAGCCGAGCAATGGTCTCGGCCTCGACCCGCCGGATGCGGCGGAAGGTCCTGCTCCCAGGAGGGAGCATGGCTTTCGCCGCCCACTCGTCAGCTTGGGAGGAAAGGGAGTGGACGACCATCACGACCTGTTGTGACGGCCCTCGACGTGCGTCCAGCGCTGCGCGAGCCTCCCGGGGTCCTTGGGCATACACGACCGCAGCGTTGCCCTCTGCCAGGCGTCGTCGGAGGGCTCGCCGCAAGAACGCCTCGTGGAAGCGGTAGTACCACGCCACGCTGGATGGCTTGTGCACCTTGGCGAGGAGCAACCGGGGCGCGAACACGGGTCCCGTAAGCGGCCTGCCCCATGAGTACGGCGTAAGAAGGGCACAGGGGATCCCCTCGGCCTCGAGATAGCGACGGAACTCCCGAATGTGGGTGTGAACTCCGGTCGCGCCTTCAGGCCTCAAGATCGACGCGATGACGAGGTCGGGCACGTGGTCGCCACATGTCGTCTCGGAGTGAGCGCGCGCAGCGCCCCGAACGCCGCCCATCATCGCTTGAGAGCGTGCCCCGAGCACCTTGATACACAGCCGGATGGCGCGCCCACCGGCAGGGCCCACGGGGCCACCGCCTCACGTCAAGGATCCCGTTGACCACTTCGCGTCAGCGGGCGAAGGTACGCCGCAAGGTCGCAGCGCACCGCCTCGGCCTGCTCGTCGGTGTCCGGCGTCGAGATCGTAGCTGGCAAGGTGGGGATTACCCAGTACGCGACGTGTCCGTCCGCGTGGCCGACGTCCGTCGTCGGCTCGATCGTGACGCCGGCAACCTGGTACGAGGACTCCACTGCTCGCACCGCCCGCCTCAGCGCGGCCAGGATCACACCGGAGGTGGCGGGCAGCGCGGAAAGGCTCTTGACGTGCCGACTGGGAACCACCAAGGCGCCGGGGTGACCTGGCACCACCAGTGCCATCACGTCGTCATCTCGGTATGCGACGCTCGCTCCTCCAGACAGCCCTTCCAGCGGGATGTCCGAAGTGCGCAGAGCACAAAGCCCACATGCAGAGCTTCGTCCCTCTACCGCGGCGGCAACCACTCCAGTGATGACGGTAGCAGAGGAGAGTTGGAGACCCGCGGACCAACCACGATCCCCCGACGGTCGACGAAACTGGTCCGCGAGCAAGACCAGCACCTCGTCCGTGCTCCTTCGCAAATGGCCACGATTCATCCCGAGCACTTCCTGGCAGACCTTGGCGACGTGAGCCACGAGCGCGGACCCAGAGGTGCTGATACTTGTTGGCCTATTGATACTCGCTAATACCGAAACTTTCTGCCTGGAAGCGAGGGATACAGGCATTTTGTCGAGTCCGGGAAGTGGGACGTATCCACCCACCGACAAGTCGCTCTTTGCTCATGCGAAGGCGACCGTGCCGGTAGGGAGCCGGCTCCGACCCTCGGGAGGACAGCAGGATGACGTCCGATCTGAACCCGGTCTTGCGGTCGAGCCTGCCCTCGGAACGCCCCATGCCCGCGATCGACGGACGACTGGTCGAGATCGGTGTGCGACGCTCGACCCCGGTTCCTGGAGGAAATGGGCACCGGAACGGCAATGGACCAGAGGCGCACCAGTTCGATGCCGACCCCGGGTTCTCAAGCCCACCCCTCTCGTCGGAGCAGCTGCCGCTCGCGGGGGAGCACAGGACCGTACCGACGCCCTCCCTCCGCGCCCGGCTCTGGGCGATCGACTTGGTGGTCGTCGGGACGAGTTGGCTCGCGACGGGAACCGTCCTCGGGCGCGGCTCGACCCTGGACCGGCTGACGCCAGCCCTGGCGGGTGCGGCGATGACGTTGCTCGCGATGAGCCTGGTCGGGTTGTACCAGTCCCGCCGATGCGCTCGCGTGGCCGATGAGCTGCCCCGCTTGGTGGTGGCCACTGCCTGTGGTGCCGGACTTTCCGCTCTCGTCGCCTCTCGGTTCACCGTCGCGGGACTGGAGATCTGGGGCTCGGCGGGGGTGTGTATCTCCGCGTTGGCGATCGCTCGATGGATGTTCGGTCGCTATCTTCGGGCGCGGCGTGCACAGGGGAGATTCATGCGGCGCGTCCTTCTGGTAGGCGCCAACGAAGACGCCCGCGAGCTTCAAAGGATGCTTCAGTGCGAGCCAGAGCTCGGCTACGTGGTGGCCGGCGTGATCGGTGACGACACGGACGGCCGTGCTGTGACGGGCTTGCCATTCGGGTCCAAGATCACAGACATCCCGGACCTGGCACACGCAACGGGAGCACGTGGCGTCC
>JASHRK010000134.1 GCA_030037405.1 Acidimicrobiales bacterium
GGAGGCTCGAGAGGAAGGCGAGGAGGCGCCTTGGTGGGGCTGCCCAACCAGCGGGCGCAGCCCGCGACGGAGCCGGTCGCCCGTCCCGATTGCCAGGAGAGTCGCCCATGAGGGCATTCTCCACCCCGCAGCCGGGCACCACAAGCCTGCAGTCAGGCCGTCCGAGGCAAGGCGTCGCCGCGACCCGGTCGAGGCGACCGATGGCACACTTGGCGCATGGAGAGCCGGTGGGAGGGCGCGAGACCGCGCATCCACGCGCACCGCGGGGCTTCGTCTCGGTGCCCGGAGAACACGATCGCGGCCTTCCTCGCCGCCCGGGATCTCGGCGCAGACGGCATCGAGCTCGACGTCCACGCCACCGCAGACGGGCACCTTGTCGTCCTCCACGACTACGACCTCGCCCGGACGACCTCCGGCACGGGCCTCGTGCACGAGCGAGAGCTCGGCTACGTGCGCACCCTCAGCGCAGGGGCCTGGTTCGGCAAGGAGTTCACGACGGAACGGGTGCCGCTCCTCGAGGAGGTCCTGGCTCTCGAGGGTCTCGAGTTCGAGCTGGAGGTGAAAGGGCTGCCGACGACGGCATTCGTCACCGGTATCGCCCGGGCCGTCGAGGCGGCGGGGGTGGCGGACCGCCTGCAAATCACGGGCTTTCACTACCTCGCCCTCGGCCAGCTTCGCCGCCAGCTTCCCGGCGTTCTCTTCGGCCTCTTCTCGCCGCCGTGCCAACCGTGGATGACGGACCACCTCTACCACCAGATCGTCGAAGCGACCGCCCTCGGTGCCGGTTTCGACGTCGTCCACCTCCCGGCCGCCCTCGTCTCGAGGGTCGACGTCGCCCGGCTCCACGAACGCGGCCTCCTCGTGCAGGCGAGCGGGCCCACCGGCGACGAGGAGCTGGTCGCCACCTTCGACAGCGGCGTGGACATCGTGAGCGCCGACGACCCCGGGCCCGCCCATGACGCCCGGGAACGCTGGTCGGAAGGCCGAGCCGGGGACTAGCCGCCTGGCCCGCTGCTCATGCGGTCAGGCCGTCTCGGCTCGGAGCACCTCGGCGACGGACTGGCGGGCGCCGATGCGGGCGGGGATCGCCGTCAGTGCCGCGACGGCGACGAGCGTGAGCAGCACCACGGCCACGAGGGAGAGCGGAGACGGCGCGCTCGGAGTGTGTCGCCCGGCGACGATGTAGAGCGCGATGCCCATCGGGACGCCGGCGAAGGCTCCCGGTAGCGCCGAGAGGAGCTGCGCCGCCACGACCGCAAGAGTCACCTGCTCAGGCGACGAGCCGAGCGCTCGGTCGAGTGCCATGGCGTGCCTTGCGTCCTGCACGGTCGCCCAAGTGACGAAGATGGCGTTGACGAGCGCCAGCGCGACGAGGGCCACCGTGAAGACGAGCATCACGGTCGCGGCCCGCTCCCAGAGAGGATCGCCCGGTCCCCCGAAGCGGTAGAGGCCGCCCGCCGTCTCGACGAAGTGGGTTTGCTCGCGGAACATGAGCACGGCGACGAGCGCCCCTACGGTGATGGCGATGCTCGTTGCGCTGAGAAGCGCCCGGCGGCGGCGCCGGCTGGCGATCCGCATGCCGAGCAGGAGAGGGACGGGGAGCCGGGAGGAGACAGCGATCGAGAGACGTCCCCGTCGTGGTTGCCGGGGAGCGTCTGCGAGGGCACGCACGGTGCTCCTTCGCGCCGCCCGGATCGCCGGAACGAAGGTCGCGACGAGTGCGATTGCAACGGCAGCGGCGATGACGATCGCGATCGTGGAAACGTCGAGGGCGGGCGAGCCGGGGGCGCCGACGAGGCTCGCCCCCGGGTTCGTGAAGAGCGGCGAGGCGAGCCAACCGATCACGAGACCGAGGGCGGCGGCGGCGAGCGCCAGCGCCAGCTGCTCGCCCAGGAGCACCGAGGTCACGAGCTTCGGTGTCGCACCAACCGCCTTCAGCAGCCCCACGCGGCGGGTCCGCTGCTCCATCCGGCCACCGACGAGGAGCGCCACGCTCGCGAGCGCGAGGAGCCCGAGCAGCCAGCTCGCCGTGAGGAGGATCTCTCGTTCCACCGAGACGATGTAGCCGGCCCTGGCGCTCATCGATTGCCACGAGGTGAGCGACACGACGTTGGTCTCGTGGGCGGTGACGAAGGCGGGGGCAGCGGCGGCATCGGCCAGCTTGAGGTTCAGGGTGTAGGCAAAGGGACCGCCGTCGACGCGGGCGAGCTCGGCAGCGGCCGATCTCGTCACCCAGACCAGGCCAGGCTCGGGAAAGCCGGTCGGGTGCATGTAGGTAGCCACCGAGGACGGTTGGAGCGCTGCCGTCACGGCAATCCCGACGACCTCGAAGCGCCGCATGCTGCCTGGCCCGGCAGGGGTGCCGTACGTCCCGTCGTTCCCGAGACGGACCGACTCGCCGACCTTCAGGCCGAGCAGGTCGGCAAGGCTGCGCTCGACGACGACGCCGCCGTGTCCCACCCATCGACCCGAGACGAGCTTCGGCTGGTCGACGGGCGCCGCCGCCGTGGCCCGCCCCTCAGCCATCACGGGATCGGAGTGACCGTCCGCCTCGAGCGAGGTCGGGAAGGCGAGCAGGTACGGCCCGCTGTAGCCGGTGACCCCACGGGCGTGCTCGAGCGCCGTCAGCTGTGACGGGCCCCCAGGGCGCGCCATCTCGACAGCAACGACGTCGGGTCCTTTGGTGTCGGCTCGGGTGGCGGCGTAGGGATTGCTCGTGACGCCGTGAAGGGCGAGCCCCACCGTGAGCGTGGCCGTCGCCGCCACGATGGCAAGGAGGAGGAGCGCCGCCTCGGCCCGATGGTGGCGTAGGTCCTTGGCGGCGAGACGGCAGACGAGGCGAGCGCGGCCCATCGTTCAGCCTCCCAGTCCGACGAGGTCCGCGAGCCGTCCTCGCGTCCCTCCGACAAGGGGCATCTCGTCGACGAAAGCTCCGTCCCGCATCGAGACGAGCCGATCCGCCGTGGCTGCGATGCGCTCGTCGTGGGTGACGATGACAAGGGTGAGCCCGCGAGCGTGCAGTCTCTCGAAGAGGCGAAGCACTTCCAGAGTCGCGGTGCTGTCGAGGTTGCCGGTCGGCTCGTCGGCGAGGACGAGCCGCGGCTCGTTCGCGAGCGCCCTGGCGATGGCGACACGCTGGCGCTGGCCCCCCGAGAGCGCACAGGGCAGGTGTCGAGCCCGATCTGCGAGCCCGACTTCTTCTAGCAGCGCTCGGGCGCGGCGACGGGCCTGGCGGGGCGAGCGTCCTGCGAGCAGAGCCGGCAGCTCGACGTTCTCCTGGGCCGTGAGCTCGTCCATGAGGTGGAACGCCTGGAAGACGAAGCCGACGTCGTGGCGGCGCATCTCGGCGAGCTTGCGCTCGGAGAGCTGATCGATGCGCCGGTCGCCGAGCCAGAGCTCGCCGTCGCTCGGGCGGTCGAGCCCTCCGAGGAGGTGGAGGAGCGTCGACTTGCCGCAGCCGCTCGGCCCCATGACGGCCACGGCTTCGCCCGCGGCGACCTCGAGGTCGACTTCGTCGACGGCGCGCACGAGGCCGTCGCCCTTGCCGTAGCGCTTGCTCAGCCGCCGGGCGCGGACAAGCGGCTCTTCGCCAGCCCGGTACGGCTCCCGTACGGGCGCCCGCTCGAGCTCCCCGTCTGATTGGTTCATCGGTGCGTTCATAGGTGCCTCCTTCGATCGGTCCAAGCGCGTTCGCACGCCTCCAAGAAACGCAGGTCGGCCTGGAGGCGGAGCACGATCCCTTCCAGCAGGAGCCCCGAGTCGGAGGCCTCCTGCTCGTTCATCGCCTCCCGTTGCACGTCTCTGAGAAGGCGCAACAGCTCCCGCCGCTGCAAGTCGATGATGCTGATCGGATCGGCGAGCCCCGCCGCGGCGGCGGCGACAAGCTTCAGGTGGAACTCGGCGAGATCGGGCTTCGGCCAGTTCACCTCCGAGAGCCATTCGGTCACCCGCGCCTGGCCTGCAGGCGTGAGCTCGTACACCTTGCGATCGGAGCGATCGGAGCGATCGGTCGGTGCTCCCTCGCGAACCACGAGGCCGGCCTTTTCGAGCCGGCCGAGCGTGACGTAGATCTGGCCGGCGTTGATCGACTCCCCGAGGGGACCGAGCGCCTCGTCGAGCCGAGCCCGCAGCTGATAGCCCTGGGAGGGCTCCTTCGCGAGCATCGCCAGCACGACTTCCTGTTGCACCTCGACCTCCACTATAACGGTTAGAACACACTGTAACGGTTAGAGTCATGGCTGTCAAGCACGTTCAGGGCGAGTACGCTCGCCGCCCATGGTGATCTGCCTCTATGGGTTGCGAAGGCGCGACGACGCCGACGAGCAAGAGGAGTCGGAGCTGTTTCTCGACTTGCTGGCCAAGGCGCGCGCGGACCCCGAGTTCATCGGGTACCACACGTATGAATCCGAGGACGGAGAGGAGTTGGGTGTCATACGTTTCGAGACCCGTGCAGCACTGGAGGCATGGCGTGACCATCCCGCCCACCGAGCCGCCTGGGAGCGAACGCGGGAGTTCTACACAGAGTTCTGGGTGCAGAACTGCGAGATGTTTCGAGAGTACATATGGCGGGAGGGCCAGCACATAGAGGAGAGCCTCGGCGAACGCTTCCGCTCCGATCCCGCCAACCTGGCAACCCAATCAGACGTGGGCTGACACCTCGATCGTGCGCACGAGCACGTAGTCGCTCTCCTCGGAGAGCGAGCTGTCCGAGGCGCTAATCGGTCTCGAGCTCAGGCTCGCCGGAACGCGGGAGGTCCACCGTCGGAGCTGCGGATCGCGTTCTTGCCTTCTCGGGCGCGCCGAGAGGCTGCTGGATGTCAGGGCGGGCAAGGGCAAGGTATGCGACGAGGACGAAGGCAGCAACGGCGAACACGATCGCGGTGGGGCCGTCACCGAAGTTGAGCCCGCTTATGTCGTGGGGCTTGTCGATGTAGTCGGCGAAGGACGCACCGAGGGGGCGCGTCACGACGTAGGACATCCAGAAGGCGGCGATGCTGTTCAGGCCGAGCCGCCACCACGCCAGGGCCGGGAGGAAGATGATGACGCTGAAGAGGATGCCCGAGGTCAGGTAGCCGAGGTTGAGGGAGGTGGCGGTGAAGTCCCCGAGCGCCGTCCCGAGGGCAAAGGTGGCGAACACCGTCGCCCAGTAGAAGGCTTCTCGCCGCTGGGTCGTGATGCTGTGGATGGACAGCGTGCCCTCGCTCCGCTGCCAGACGACGAGGATGGCGGCCAGTACGACGACCCACAGTGCCGTCGTCCCCGCATAGGGGATGCCGACGTCGAGATGGAGGAAGTCCGAGACGCCCGTCCCGAAGATGGCGATGGCGTAGGCGAGGAACCAGTAGGCGAAGGCACGGTACCGGCGGGTGCCGAACTGCAGCACCAGCCCGGCGACGAAGAGGATCACCTCGACGCCGCCGCCCTTGATGTTGCCGAACCTCTTCAGGTAGTCGGAGGTCGCCTCCCCGCCGGCGGTGCTCAAGATCTTCAGCACCCAGAAGAGAAGGAGGATCTCAGGGACCTTGGAAGCGACCGGCGCCGGGAAGATGCGGCCGATCAGCGGCACCTGGCCGGCTGCCGGCACCGGGCGGGCGAGCGGGGTCCGCGACGACCGACGGTTGTGGCTGACGGACTCCATGTCGGAGATACCTCCCTCGCAGACCCTGCAGAGAATAGAAGCTGTCCGGGCCGTAGATAGGGCACGGTTGCCCACCTGTGCCGGCGCTGCGGTAGCCAAGCGGCAATGTCGACGCGAAGGGGTGCTCGACGGTCTCAAGATATGTGACCGCACATGCGGAGCTGGTTTCTGAACCGATCGAAGGGGGGGCCGGTTTGGACGAGGACGAGGACGAGGAGGCCTTCAGGCAGTTCGTCCTCGCAGTCGAGCCG
>JASHRK010000135.1 GCA_030037405.1 Acidimicrobiales bacterium
TCGATCGCATCGGCGATGACGGCACGTGCCCCGTACTGTCGCGCCCCCGCCACCGCGCGCCCAAGCGCCTCCTGCAGAAGATCTCCGCCCAGACCCATGCCCTGTTCGCTGCGGTTCATGCCGTCAAGTGCTCGCGAGGGGAGGGTGCTCGAGGACCCGGGGCCGGTATTCCACCAGTTGGATTCGCTCGTCGAACGTGCGGCTGTCGACCATGTCGAGGGCGATGTCGGGGTACGCGTCGTAGATGCGCTCGGTACCGGTGGTGCCAGTGATCACCGGGAACATCACGACCCGGAACCGGTCCACCACCCCTGCACGTATCAGTGATCGGCACAAGCTGATGCTGCCGATCGTCCGCATCGGGTCCGACCCGTCCACCTTCATCGCTCGCACCGCTTCGACGGCGTCGCCCCGCACGAGCGTGCTGTTGGCCCATGCGAGCGGCTCGTCGAGGGTGGCGGAGAACACCACCTTCGGCGTTCGGGTGAGCACGTCGAAGGACTCCTCCTCGTCGCCCGAGAACTCGTCCATCCCTGCCGGCGTCGCGCCAGCGGCGAAACCCGACATCAACCGGTACGTGGTCGCACCCATCAGGAGCGTGGCCGCTGGCCGCTGGTCGAGCCAGAAGAGGTACTCGGGGCCTTCGAGGCCCCACCACCCGGGCCAGCCCTCGCCTGCGGCATAGCCGTCGAGGGTGGTGATGAAGTCGACGGTCAGTTCTCGCACCGCGGGCTCCTTTCCTCGTCGGTGACGGTTGTCGCCGTCATCGGGTCAGGAGCGTGTCGAGCTTGCGGTACCCCTCCTGGACGCCGATGTCCATGCCGCTTGCGACGAAGGTGTCGCGGGCTTCGAAGCTGTCGACCAGCGAGGTCGCGGTCAGCCGACTGCGGCCGCCCGAGAGGTCATCGAACACGAGGCGTCCGAGGGACACGCTGTCGGCCATCGGCTCGTAGGTGAAGGTCTGGACGATGAGCTCACCGGGCCGGACTTCGTGGAAGCAGCCCCGAAACCAGTGCTCCTCGTTGCCTCGAGTGCTCACGTACCGCCACTCGCCTCCGGTTCGGCAGTCCCAACGGTCGACCCGGCTGGAGTCGAGGCTGTCGGGCCCGACCCATTGCACGAACACCTCCGGGTCGGCGTGGGCCCGGTAGACGGCCTCGGCGGGGGCGTCGAACTCGCGGACGATCGTGACCGACGGCATGTCGTCGTGGACGGTGATCTCCGCCTCTCTGGTGGTCGTCATGACGTGACTCCTTCGTGGTTGTCGGAGGCCTGGTCGAGTTGGGCGAGTAACCGGTCGAGGCGCCGGTAGCGAGCCTCGGCGAGGCGGCGGTATCGCTCGATCCACTTGCTCATCAGGTCGAACACCTCTGCTTCGAGTCGGGCGGGTCGACGCTGCGCCTCGCGCCGACGGGACACGACACCGGCGTCCTCGAGCACCGAGAGGTGCTTGGCCACTGCCTGCAGCGACATGTCGTAGTGCTCAGCCAGCTCGCTCAACGTCGCGTCGCCGTCGGCCAGACGGATCACCATATCGAGCCTCGTCTGGTCGGCCAGCGCCGAGAACACCGTCACCATCTCCTCCACAGCGACCATCGTTCTTCTCAACTTTCTGGTTGATTACGACCGTAAGGCGACGCTGGCCCGTTGTCAACCCCGAGGTTGAATCGGTCGAAAGCTCTGTCAGTGCAAAGAAGACGGCGCCTCGGTGCTGAGACACGAGACCGGCCTGCTCGCCGACACGGACCATGGCGCCGGGGAGGTCGAGGGAGCCCTTGGACTCCTGCGATTCAGTCCAGCGGCTTCATAAATGACCAGAGGTGACCTTCGCCGTCGCGGGCGCTGTACTCGCGATAGCCGTAGGGTTGATCGACCGGTTCGTACTCAATGGGTGCCCCCTCCTCGGAGGCGTGACGGAAGTGGGCATCCACGTCGTCAACCATCACCGCCATGCAGGCGGTGCTCACCCCGGTAGCCGCGGGGGACGCCAGGCCCATGCTCGCCAGCTCAGGATGCAACCAGACCACGCCGTCGCCAGCCTGCAGCTCGCCATGGATGACCCGTCCCCCAACGTCTCTCGTCAGCTGACCTGGTCCGAGCCCAAAGACTCGGACCAGGTAGTGGTACGCGGCTTCAAGGTCTCGGTACACGAGCAAGGCAATACGGCGCTGGACGGTGGTCTCTAGCATGGTCATCTCCTCCAGAATCGCGAGTAGGTCGTCGGTTTTCGGTCCCTCGGGTGTCGTCGCTTGTGCCAGCAAATGACCGATCCGGACCCGGAGCCTGTTCATTGCCTCCAGGCGCTGATCGAGCTCTTCCCGATACGCGCCGAGGGCGGAGCGAAGACTCCAGGCTGGATCGTCCAGGGCACGTGCGATGTCCTCCAGACGCAGGCCCAGGCGGCGAAGGAGGCTGATGCGATAGAGGCGCTCCACGTCCGCATCCGAGTAGAGGCGGTGCGCTGCTTCGGTTCGTGCCGAAGGGCGCAGAAGTCCGATCTCCTCGTAGTAGTGGAGCGTGCGAACCGTCAGACCTGTTGCCTTCGCAAGCTGACCCACGCGGTGCCCAGCTTCCTGATGTCGAAGGCTCACCTCGGCGACACTACGACCTCACGTCGCGTGAGATGCAAGGGGGTCTTCTGGACGCCGCTCCCCCCGACGAGCGGCTCCCGGAAACAAGTCGCTCTGTGTCGAAGCCAGCCTCGGCTTTGTCTGCTGCCTTCTCGAGCAGTTCGTCGGTGATGGGGTGGCGTCGGGATCGTCTCGCAGGGTACCGAGAGCACCGCATCATGAAGCGTGAAGCCTCACGCTGTCCTCATGAAGCGGACGACGATCATGCTGCCAGATGACCTCGACGCCAGGATCCGGCTCGAGGCTAGGCATCGGGGAGTTTCGATAGCAGACATTGCTCGGGAGGCCATCGAGCAGCATCTGGCTGCCCAGGCGTCGACAGGCCGGCTGAGTCTCTTTGCTATCGGTGGGGGCGGACCTGTCGACGGCTCCGAGCGCGTAGACGAGCTCGTCGGCAAGGCGATCGCTCACCGCCACCGGCCCCCGCGTGATCGACCCGTCCTGGGCCGCGGCGGCGTCGAGGGTGCGCCGCAGTGAGCTCACCGCGCTGCTTTCGACGGGTGCAGTCCGCTCGCCGAGTGCACCCGTCGCGGGTCACCAAGCGCCGCCCGTCGCAGTGGTCGCCAGCTCCGTCAGGCGCCGCTCGATGAAGCGCCGTTCCGCACCGTCGTCGGTGAGCTCCCTCGCGCGCCGATAGGCGTCGCGCGCCTCATCGGTCCTCCCGAGACGTCGCAGGAGCTCGGCTCTCGTCGAGTGAAGGTAGCGGAAGTCGTCGAGCCCGAGCCCGTCCACGATCTCGAGGCCCGCCGCCGGTCCCTCGGTCTCGGCGATGGCGATGGCCCGGTTGAGCTCGACGACGGGCGAGGCGGTCAGCCGGCTGAGCTCCCCGTAGAGGGCGGTGATCTGCGCCCAGTCGCACGGCGCCTCGGCGTGCAGCGACGCGATCGCAGCCTGCAGCACGAGCTCGCCGCCGTGAAACCGCGTCTCGCGGCGGGAGTCGTGCAACAGCATCATCGCCAGCAGCCCGTGAACCTCGGGGTTGTCAGAGAGCAGCTCGGCGAGGGCCCGTCCCAACCAGATCGCCTCGGCGATGAGCTCGTCTCGACCTCCATAGCCCTCGTTGAAGATCATGTACACCACGGCGAGCACGGCGTCCAGGCGCTCGCGGAGCATATGCCCAGGTGGCAGCCGAAACGGGATCCCTGCCGCTTTGATCTTGCGCTTGGCACGCACGAGCCGTTGCGCCATCGTGGGCTCCGGCACCAGGAAGGCGCGGGCGATCTCGGCGGTGGTCAGCCCGCCCAGCGTACGGAGCGTGAGGGCAACCTGCGCCTCGACCGCGAGTGCCGGGTGACAGCAGCTGAAGATGAGCTCGAGGCGCTCGTCGGGAAATGTCGCCGCGGTCATCGGCGCGGCATCACGGTCGCCAGCGGCGAGCAGGCCGAGCTTCGCGGTGAGAGCCCGGTCCCGCCGGATGCGGTCGGTGGCCCGGTTCCGAGCCGTCGTCATCAGCCAGGCGCGCGGGTGGCCCGGGATCCCGTCCCGCGGCCACCGGTCGGCGGCGATGGCGAACGCCTCCTGGGTGGCCTCTTCGGCGAGGTCGAGGTCGCCGAACAAGCCGGTCAGGGTGGACAGGACGCGACCCCATTCCTCGCGGAAGACCTGATCGAGCGTCGCTACCAATACACCTCGGAGGGTCGGATCTCTACGGCTCCGCCGTAGCGCGCCGCTGGGACGCGGGCAGCCACCTCGATGGCCGCGTCGACGTCGTCGGCCTCCAGGACGAACCAGCCGCCGACCGCCTCCTTCATGCCGACGAACGGGCCGTCGGTCGTCAAGGTCCTGCCGCCTTCGACGCGGACCGTCGTCGCGTTCTCGGGCAGGCCCATCGGCAGCCCGGGAGTGACACCGGGCGTCTGATTGAGGCCTTGGTAGTCGGCGTAGACCTGTCGCCGCTCCTCCTCAGAAAGCGCCGCCTGTCGCTCGAGCGCGTCGCCCTGGTAGATCAGCATTACGTACTTCATCGCCACCTCCGCTTCGTAACCAGATCGTCCGCTCTAAGACGAACGGCGACTCCGGAAATCGACACGTTTCGACGCCAGAATCTTGACCAGCGCTCTTTCAGAACCTAGCCAGGCACAGCTCGCCGGCGCCGAGCGACGAGCCTCGCCCGGCGGCCCGGATCGTTATCCGAGGCCGCGAGAGGCCGCCGCCCGCTCGACGTACGAGATGATCTCGGGCGAGAGGCGGTACAGCTTGCGGCGGTCGTACCAGCGCGTGAAGGCCGTGCCGAAGACGACCCAGAAGACGAGCTCGATCCCGAGGACGAGCACGGCATGGGCGAGACCTGCGTCCCACCGGGCACCGAAGTAGAGGACGTCGCGAGCGCCGCCCAGCAGCTGGCGGAGAGGCTCAACGGCGCTCACCACCCGGAAGAAACCCGGCAACGCCTGCACAGGGATCGTGCCACCGGAAGAGGCCAGGGACAGGTAGACGATGATCACCATGGCGACGAGCTGACCCATGGACCCGAAGGCGGCGAAGAGCGCCAGCGTTCCCACCTCCACCATGAGCGTTGCCAGCGTGAGCAGAGCCCACAGCAGGCCGAACTCGGGCGCGTACATGCCGAACGCGCCCACGGCGACCGCCACGACGATGGCCGCGAGCAACGGAGCCGCCGCCAGCGCGACCACCCACTTCGTGAGCAGGGTCTGAAGGCGCGATATCCGCAGCGGGACCCGCATCTTCCAACGTGGGCCGACGTCGGTCGCGGCGTAGCCGAGGGCCCCGTCGATGGCCGAGTTGATCATGGTGCCGCCAAGAAACCCGGCAAGGATGGCGATGAGCGACACGTAGAAGGCGCTCAGCCCGAGCGCCGAATGCGCTGGGAGCGGGCGGTAGCTCACCACCTCGAGGCTGATGGGATTGGCCACCTGGGCGGCGAGCTCCCGGTTGGCTCGAACGGCGCTCGTGCTCTTCGCCGTCAGCTCGGCGCCGATCAGCTTGGAGATGTCGTCGACGGCGGGGGTGAGGACCCCGGCAGCGAGACCGACGCCAAGACTGCCGAGACGGCTGTTCTCGAGCAACTGCACCACGGGCGTGGGGGGTGGTCTCGTGCCCGCAGGTAGCGCGTAGCCGGCGTCGAGAAGCGCCGATGCCGTGAAGGTGGAGGGGATGACCAAGGTGGCATAGGCGCCGCCGCCGTCCATGTCCGCCCGAGCACGGCGGAAGGTAGTGACCTCGATGGCGAGGCGGCTCGTAACCCCTTTGGCGTGCTCCAGCGCCTGAACCACGGACTGACCGAGCACGAGGTGTCCCGCGGCCGTCGTCGCGCCGACGTCCTCGTCGACGACCCGCACGGGCAGACCATGGAGGTGGCCGGCCGGGTTGATGACCGACCCGATGTAGATCGCGCTCACCAGCCCGATCATGATCCCGGGGATCACGAGGGGAAAGACCCATACGAGCGGGAGCCCCAGGATGGTCCGAGCGCGGACGGGACGCGGGGCGGAGGTTCCGGAGGCGCTGCTCGATTCTGTGACCTCGGTCAAGAAGGACTCCTCGGCAGTGTAGGTGGGTCTCGCCAGCCTCCCACCCGTCAGTCCGGACCGTACAGGCCGTAGAGGCCGTCGCTGTCACCCGGCCCGGAGCGTACACGGACTTCCCCGGGCCCGAGCCGCTCGCCGCAGTTGGCACAGGTGACTACACCGCCCACCGGAGCCCCGCAGTTGATGTGCTCCACCACGACCGGGGGCCCGTCCGGTGCGGCCCAGGCGTCTCCCCACTGGCGCATGGCCGTGAGCACCGGCCACAGGTCGCGGCCCTTGCCGGTGAGCCGGTACTCGTGGCGCGGAGGATGCTCGCTGTAGGGCACCTTCTCGAGCACGCCCTCGTCGACGAGCCGGGCGAGGCGCTGCGCAAGCACGTTGCGAGAGATCCCGAGCCTTGCCTTGAAGTCGTCGAACCGGCGCACTCCGAGGAAGGCGTCCCGAACGATCAGCATCGTCCACCACTCGCCCACCACCTCGAGGCACTGGGCGACCGAGCAGTGCATGCCGGCGAAGCTCTTCCGCTCCATAGGCGTCCAGTCTAGTCAGTTGTGTGAAAGGATCAACTCGACTATCGTTGGTCTTGTGAAACAACTGACTCTGCCTCCCACAGTTCCGACCCGCGGCCGGACGGCCGTCTTCGCCGTCACCGTCGTGGGGGCGTTCATGGCATCCCTCGACCTCTCCGTGGTGAACGTCGCCTTCCCCGCCCTCGAGCGCAGCTGGCCACACGACACGCAGGCCTCTCTGGCGTGGGTGATCACCGCCTATGCCATCGTCTACGGGTCGCTCCTCATCACCGCCGGGAGGGCAGCCGACCAGCTCGGGCGACGCAGGATCTTCTTTCTCGGCCTCTGGGTCTTCACCGTCGGATCCGGACTGTGCAGCCTGGCGCCCTCGCTCGCCTGGCTCGTCGTCGGGCGGGTGGGCCAAGGCGTCGGGGCCGCCTTCCTCCTCCCGGCGTCCCTCGGCATCCTCCTCGAGACGTTCCCGAAGGAGCTGCGCTCCCAGGCCGTCGCCCTCTGGGCAGGTGCCGGCGCGCTGGCGGTGGCGACCGGGCCATCCCTCGGTGCCGCCCTGATCACGGCGGGAGGCTGGCGCTTGGCTTTCGTGATCAACGTTCCCATCGGCGTGGCAGGGTGGACGTTCGGCCGGCGGGTCCTGGTCGAAGATCGTCCGGAGGGGAGGGCCGCTCCTCCCGGCTATGTGGGGGTGGCCCTCGTCAGCGTGGCCCTGGCCGGGCTGGTGCTCGCCATCTCCGAAGGGCCGACCTGGGGCTGGACGAGCGTCCGGGTGCTCGGCTGCCTCGTTTCTTCCTTGGCGCTCGGTGCCCTCTTCGTGCGCCGCTGTGGCGTCCGTCCCGACCCGCTCCTCGACATCGGGCTCTTCGCGGACCGCTCCTTCAGCGTGGCCAACGCCGCCACCGCTCTCTATGCCATGGGCTTTTTCGCCATGCTGCTCGGCAACCTCCTCTTCCTCACCTCGGTGTGGCGTTACTCCATCCTCGAAGCCGGGCTGGCCGTAACGCCCGGCCCGATCGTGGTGGCCCTCGTCTCTCGGTGGTCGGGCAAGCTTGCCGTGCGCCACGGGTTCCGCTCCGTGCTCGTCCCCGGTTTCGCCGTCTTCGCCGCCGGCCTGCTCTGGTACCTGTTGCGGGTCGGCCCCCATCCCGACTACACGGCGGGCTGGCTCCCCGGGACGCTCATCTCCGGCCTCGGCATCGGTCTCACCTTCCCGGTTCTCGCCGCCGCGGCTGTGGCGAGCCTCGGGGCGGAGCGCTTTGCCGTTGGCAGCGCAGTCAACCAGACGGCGCGGCAGGTCGGGGGCGCGCTCGGCGTGGCCGTCCTCGTGGCCATCCTCGCCCGATCCGCCACGGACCCGATGGCCCATTTCCAACATGTGTGGGCGTTCGCTGCTGCCATGGCCGTCGTGGCCGGCTTGACCACGGTCCTTATGCGTCCTATGCGTTCTCTGGAATGAGCGTGCTCAGGCAGAACGGGTGCCCGGCCGGGTCGATCATCACCCGCCAGCGCTCGGGGCTCGGTTGCACGGTCGCCTTGACAGCCCCGGCTGCGATCGCAGCAGCCTCGCCGGCTTCGAGATCGGAGACCGCCATGTCGAGGTGCACCTGCTGGGGAGGCTCGCCGTCGGGCCATGCAGGCGGACGATACTGGTCGACCCGCTGCGTCGAGAGCCAGACACCTCCGAGCCGGAGGGCGGCGAACTGCTCGGAATCGTAGGCGACCTCGACACCGAGCAGCCGGGCGTAGAAGGCGGCCAGCGCGCTCGGGTCGGCGCAGTCGAGGGAGACCGAGGCGAGACGGATGGGATTGCTCATCGGGCAGCTCCTTGTGATCGGATTGTGATCGGATTGTGATCGGATCGGTGACCTGGGCCTTGCAGGACACGAGGCGGTGCCTTCGGTACCGACACGATGGGTACCTTCGGTACCTTCAGTCAGCGACGCCCACGGCACCGCCCCGACCAGGCGCCCGCGCACTCCCGACGTACTTGGCGCTCCCCCGTCCGAAGACCTCGCCGTCACGCGTCACGATCCAGTAGCCCCTGCCGTCGGGCGTCCCCTCGATGCCGACAGCCGGTGAGCGGAGGTGCCGGCTCGCGGCCGACCCGACCGACCCGACCGACGCTGCCGACGCTACCGACCCGAAGCTGCCCGCTCCTCCGAAGCTGGACACCTTTCCATCGCTTGCGAGCAGCCAGTAGCCGCCGTTCACCTGGTTGACGGCGATGGCGGTGATCGTCCCGCCCCTTCCGCGAACCAGGTCACCGCTGAAGACGGCGTCGCCGAAGGCCTTCACGACGCCGTTCGCCCCGACGACGTAGTAGCCCTGGCCGTCCGGAGTGGTCGCCATGGCGACGGCGTCGTGGACGCCGCTTCGAGAAGCCAGGTTGGGCGCGTCTCCGAACGCGTAGACCCGCCCCGTGTTCGAGAGGAGCCAGTATCCCTGCCCGTCAGCGGTAGAGGCGACAGCGACGATGCGCCTCGCGCCGGACAGGTTCACCGAACCGAAGTACTGGGCGGCGCCGACGGCGTAAACGTCGCCGGAGGCGCTCACCTCGAACGCGCCGAGACCGTCGGCTATGGCGGCCATGGCGACGACAGGCTCGGGAGCGGCAAGGTCCCGCCGCCCGTCGGCCGAGAGGCTGCCGAAGCCGAAGAGGGGGCCGCGAGCGGTCGCGACGAGGTAACCGTTGTCGCCGGGAGCGATCGCGATATTGCTCGCGCTCGAGCCGGCGCTCCTACCGCGGGCCGAGTTGGCCCAGACCGAGAAGTTCCAGGAGATCCCTGGCTGCAGGAATGCAAAGGTGTGCTTGCGGGTCGTGCGACCGACCGAAGCAAGGATCGTCGGCTCGCCGCTCGCCGTCGCTTCGACGTGGTAGCCCGTGACAGGGCTGCCACCGTCCGTCGCCGGAGGCGACCAGGCGACGAGCGCGGAGCCGGGACGGGCCAGGACTCGGAGCTGGCCGGGCGAGCTCGGCGCGCTCGCGACGTAGCGGTAGGAGACCGCGTTGCTCTCCGAGCTCGAGGAGCCGGGGGACGAGGAGAGGATGCTCTCGACCGTCGCCACCCTCACTTTCACCTCGCCGAGCTTCCTGGCCGGGGGGACGAGGGCGACGACCTCGTTGGTCGTGCCGCAGTCGAGGAGGGCTGCGGAGTTCGTCGCCGACTCGCTCGTCACGGAGCCGAACGACACCGACACGGCGCACCCGAGGTTCTGCCCGTAGATATCGACGCCCCCACCTCCGTGCGCCGGGCCTGTGGCCGGCGTGATCCTGTCGATCACCGGGTTGCCGGGCGGGTAGACGTAGAGCTCGTCGTCGGGCGGGTTGTAGCTGCATCCTGTAACCGAGCAGAGCTCGACGTCGACTACCGCAGGGTTCTGATCGACCGACTGCGTAGTCAGCTCGTCGTCGCTCACGACGCGGTAGGTGTACTGGGTCCCAAGCGAGAGGCCGGTGACGTTGTCGACGAAGCCGATCGGCCCCGTGACCTGCTGGAAAGCAGTTCCCGTGACCGTCAGGGGGACGCCGCAGCCGGCGGCCGGAGGCGGGCTCGGGCAGGTCACCGAGTCGGGAACCCCGTCCTTGCCGGTGGCCGTGTCGACCACCTTGGTGACCTCTGGCACCCCGGCATAGACGATGTCGGAGAGATTCGACTGCCCTGCCGTCGAGGCGAAGCCGACAGGGAGCGAGACCGGGTTCGTCGTCGCCGCCGAGCCAAGGGCGAGGATCGCAGGCGCCTCGATCGTCATCGAGGTGCCGCTCTCCTGGAGCGGGTAGGCCATCGCATCCTCGTTAAGCGGGGTGCCCAGCGTCGCGTAGCTGAAGGTGAGAGGGTCCATTCCGGTGCCCTCTACCGTGATCGTGTTCGTCGACGAGCCGCCGAACTCGCTCGCAAGGCTGGCGGCGTCGGACGTCACGGTCGAGACCGCGGTGACGGTCGGCGCCGGGACGTAGTCGTACTCCGTCGTCTGCTGGATCTCCTCGCAGCCGCACCCGGCCGGCACGACGGGGACACCGAGGGAGTCGTCCGTCTCGGCCCCCTCGTAGGGCGGGAGGATCGTCGCCGTGGCGCTCGTCGCGCCGGCAACCGTGACCGTCACCTCGACCTGGCAGACGTCCGACGTCGGAGAGAGGGGCTGGCCGGGACCGCCGTCGTCCGTGGGGCAGGCGGCAGAGGGATCGAGCTCCGAGAAGGGCGGCGGGTCAACGGTGAGCTCGTAGGGGCTGAGCACGTCCACGTTGCTTCCCGCGACGCCTCCGAAGTCGACCGCCGACACGGTTCCCTCTTCGAAACCCGACCCGTACACGCGCACGCTCCCCGGGGAGGCGGTCGATTCGAGCCCACCCTGAGGGCCCACCCCCGTCACGCTCGGCACCGAGCTCCCGCCCTCCTCGTCCACGTAGTCGAAGACTGCCGATGAGCTCGCGGCGCTCGACTGCCCCGAGGTGGAGGTGACGGTCACCTCGGCCGGCCCGGCCCCGTCGTCTGTGGGGTCGGGCGACCCGGCCGCGGTCGCGGAGGCCGCGGCCGGGAAGGTCGCCGAGAGGGTGTCGTCGGAGAGCACGGTTACCTGCGCTGCCACGCTGTTGCCGACGCCGACGCTCGCCACGGCGGGAGCCTGCGGAGTCCCGAAACCCGAGCCCTCAACGGTCACGGTGTAGCCGCCCGCCGTCGAGCCGGAGGTCGGGCTCAGGCCGGTCACCGCGGGATGGGACGCCTCCGCCGCGTACTGGCACATGTAGAAGGCGAGGCCGTCGCCTCCCGACGGAGTCGTGAGCTGAGGGGAGCCGAGCCCGGAGGCCATGTCGTAGCCGGCCCGAGCCGGGAAGAGCAGTCCGTTGTCGAGCCCGTAGACGTCGTTGTCTCCTTCCACGATGTCGTTGAAGGAGGCCGCGTAGGCAGTCGGGCTGGCGGCTATCCCGTAGAGGATCGGGCTGGCAAAGCCGGCGTCGGGGACGCCGTTCACCTTCTCGTCCGAGCAGGCGCTGGAGCCGTTCACGAGGGCGAGCACGGCCGCCCAGATGGGCGTCGCCGAGGAGGTCCCACCTATGGTCGCCCATCCGTTCGCCGGTCCGTACCCGAGGGATTGGCCGTAGATCGTGACAGCTCCGGTGTACTCGTCTGCCTGGGCAGAGACGTCCGGCACCTCCCGGCACGGCGTCCCCGCCGGCAGGGAGGCGGTCGAGTCACAGAAGTCCGGAGTGGCGAAGGGAGACTCGTAGGCGGCGTTGTCCTCCTCGAAGGCCTCGGCGTTCTTGACGTCGACCTCGCCTGCCTGTGTGAGAGCTGCGCTCTCCTGCCAGCTCGGCATCTCCCAGGACTGCGAGATGCCGCCTCCGCCGCCGCCTCCTTCGGCGCCGTCGTTCCAGACCGTCTCTTGCGGGGGCTGCGTGGCGTCGTTGATCGTCGTGCCGCCGACGGCGAGGGCATAGGGCTGGCTGGCGGGGTCCAGCACCGAGAGCAGGTTCTGGCCGCTCGGCGGTTCGAGGTCCTCCTCGACGTTGCAGGAGTCGTCGCCCTCGTCGCCGGCCGCTGCCAGCACGGTCTGGCCCTGGGCGGCGGACTGCTGGAAGAGGAAGTCCTCCGCTTCCTGCATCCCCGGCTCGGCGACCTCGACCATCTGCTCGCACGCCCCCCAGCTGGAGGAGACGACGTTCGCCTTGTCCTCGTTCACGATGGTGGCGTAGTCGTCCAGGCTGCCGAAGCTCGTGTTCGGAGCCTCGTAGACGTCGATGTCGGCCTCGGGAGCAAGGGCCGAGACGTCCTCGACGTCGAGAGTCGCCTCGTCGTTGGCGCTGTCGTCCGCGGCAGGAGGGAGTCCGCCGTCGACAGGCACGACCGTCACCCGGTCGGCCATCTCGGCCGCCTCCTTCGAGCCGAAGTAGCAGGTGTCAAAGGTGGTTATGTCGGAGCTGAGGAAGGGCTGGAGCTCGAAGATGGCGACGGTCTGGCCGAGGCCGAAGTCGCCGTCCCGGTAGAGCCCGAAGGCCCCGTAGGCATCGGCGATGGCATCGTCGGTCAAGCCGCCGGAGCTCTCGGCGTCGTCGACGGCGTCGGAGCAGGGGTCGGGAGATCCACTCGGGTGCGAGAACTGCGGGGAGGAGGCCTTGGCATGACCGCCCGTCCCACCCTCGGGCGGGGTGTAGGTCGGCTGCTCTTGCACGAGATCGTCGAGCCCGAGCACTCCCGCCACGTACGGGCGCAAGGCGGCTGGCACTCGAGGGGCGCTCGTCGTCGCCTGGCCCTTCGATCCGCTCGGGAGGCGGTAGGCCTCGATGCCGGTCCTGAACGCCTCCTCCACGCGTTCGGCGCTCGCCTTGAAGAAGACGAGGAGCCCGTCAGCCGCCCGCCCGCTCACGTCGAGCCCGTCTGCTCGGAGGGTTGCCTCTACCTCGTGGACTATCGCAGGCCGCGGGCCGAAGCGGCGGTAGAAAGCTCCAGCGGCCAGGTACTGGTGGTAGAGCGCCGACCGCTTGTCGGTCACGCTCGTGATGAAGGACGTGAGCGCCGACTCGTCTCGTGGACGGAGCACGACTGCGCCGGCTTCGCTTCGTGAGGGGGCAACAGGTCCGGTCGCCTCGTCGGCCACCGGCACCTCGGGTGCCCGGCCTATCGCCGAGGTGCTGATGCCCCTGCCCGCCGGCGCCGGCGCCTGCCCACGCGACGGCTCCGTAGAAGCCCCTGCCCTGGCGCCCGCTCCGAAGAGCAACACGACCAGAGTGACGCTCACGACGACTGCGGCGCACCGACGGCCTGCCGATGTTCCCCAAGTCGTGCCCATCGGCGTCATCCCATCCAGGAGTCGGGCCG
>JASHRK010000136.1 GCA_030037405.1 Acidimicrobiales bacterium
GACCATGAGAGAACGCGCCCGGAGGTTCCGCCGCCGCATCAGCGGTAAGGACCGGGCAGTATCGCCGGTGGTGGCGACACTGATCCTGATCCTGATCGCGGTAGCGGCCGCAGCGGCACTGTACCTGTGGCTCGTCGTTTGGCAGGGCCACATTACCAACGGCATCGGTAATGTTGGCGCCCAGCCGACGCTGACCATCGGTGGCAGCACCTCGGTCTATCCGTTCGACGAACTCGCCGTGACCCAGTTCGAGCAGAATTACTCGGACGTCGTCATCAGCAACAACCCGGGCGGCTCGGGGGCCGGCATGCTGTCGGTCTGCAACGGAGCGGTCGACATCGGCGCCGCTTCGTTCCCGGTCACACCCTCGTTGCTGGTGTCGAGTTACGGGTGTGCGGCCAACGTCGCGAACACAGCGGTCGTGACGACCGTCGCGTACGACGCGGTGGACGTCATTGTGGCGAAGGCGAACCCGCACGGCCTGCTGAGCGTCGACTACGACACCATCGCGATGATCTACCAGGACGCCACGAAGGCGACGTCGGGCAAGACTGCCTCCCTGTTGACCAGCACCGAGGACAACGGTACGGCCATCCCGTCGGGGATTCCGACGGTCACCACCATTACGGGGAGCTCGAACGCCCTGGAGTGGGAGGACATTCCTGCGGCGGTCGGCGGCGCGTACATCTCGGCGAACCTAACTGAGGGCCCGACTTCGCACGGCGTCGGCACCGGCTGGCCGTGCACGCCGACCTACCTCGCTGACGACATCTGCCAGAACGCCACGAGCGGAAGGTCACCCTGCGGCTTCACGGTCTGCGCAGGCGGATCCACGGGCGCGGCCGCGACCGCGGCTATCGACACATACGCACGCTCGGACGCCAGCGGCACGACGCAGGCCTGGGAGGCGCGCATCGTTGATGCAACCTCCTCGACGAAGTTCGCGTCGCAGTCGACCCTGAACAGCCCCGGCTCCTCTGGGTTCAGCGGGTGTGGCAGCAGCAACTACATTTCGGACTGTGGCTACGTGGCAACCCACACGGCCAACGGCAACCCGTTGGTCGTTGCGGGCACCGCCGCCGACGTGAACTCTATCGGTTACGCTTCGGACGGTGTCGCTCGGGCCGCAGGAACGGTCGCTTTGATCCCGTTCGCAGGAGTTGCCCAGGGACCTACCACTGACGGTAACCAGTGCACGTCCTCGTCGGTCGGGACCAGCGCCTGCAACTATGGGGGCATCCTTCCGACGACGGGCAGCAGTGGCACAATCGCCGACGGGATCAAGGGCCCGTCCGCCCCGGCAGACTACTACATCGGTTACCTCGGCTGGAGGCCCTTCGACCTGGTGACCCTTACCACCCCAACCGCCGTGGGCCAGGAGTTCCTGACGTTCGTCCTGGACCCGTCGAACAACCAGAACCTTGCCAGCGAGGCCCAAGAGGTGAGCATCTACTCGGTCTAGACCGAGTCGGCCCGCCAACTCCCAACCCCTTCCACCCCCGGGGCGGAGCCCCCGGGGGACCTCTTCTCGCAAATCCGGTCTATGACCCGCTAGTTCGCGAGTGTGCGGCAGACTCGGTTGAACGAGAGGACACCTTCCGGGGGAACAGGCTGTTAGCTCCAACTCCGGGCTGCGGTGGCCGGCCCTCTTACCGTGCCTCGGCCGCTGCGTGGCCGAGCCGACCCACTACGCTCCGCCGATCGTAACGTCGCTGTAAAAGCCAACGATAGTGGTGTTGGTCCAGACGGGGTTCATCGTTGCTCCGTCGGTATTCAGGAAGACCAGGTCCCAGGATCCAGAGGGCACCGAAACTGAGAGGTTGGTGGTTGTCAGGTTCGCGATCCGTCCGGAGGCCCAGAGGTAGCCACTGACCATGCCGGTTTCGGCGAGGTGGAAGTCCTCTGCAGGCGTCATCACATACACGTTGATCCCCCAGGTATTCCACATCTCGCCGACTAGGTTCCCGCCCGAGTTCACTTTGAACGATACGTAGCTGAATTGGCCGCCGGGAATCGAGTAGTAGGTGCCCTTTGGGATCAGGACATTCGCCGTGGCGCCTGAGCGAGTGCCGAATCCCCCGATCAGAAAGTACGCGGCGACGAGGCCGGCAGCGACCACCACAACGCTCAGCGTCGCCAAGTGCGCACGACGGGATCTCCGGGCGCCCGGACGGGGAGCGGCGGAGCTCGCGCTTCGCGGATGCCGGCGGGCGGATGGCGCCGAGGAGTCGCGGGCCGGAGGGTCGCGTCCGGGGCCACTCGGCTCATCGGCTCCCGGCTCAGAGCTGGGCAGGTCGTCCGGGGCCGCCCTCATCGCCGGAACGAACGTGATCGGGATATCAAGCGTGGCGGTCTCGGCGAATCCCACCGTTTTCTATGAGGTGGTACGAAGATTCCGAGTGGTCTGCGGGAGGGACCTGCGCGATCGACCACCGCTTTCGGATCAACTACCGCCTTGGCTTGGGAAGCGTTGGCCGGCATCGGTCGGAGCTCGGTGTGCCTGTCCGATGGACGCTGTCACTCATCTAGCCGGAACAGCGCTCGCGAGTTCTCTTCCAGAATCGCTCGTCGATCCTTGGCGTCAATCCCCAACTCCTCAACGAGGCGCACTGCCGGCCGAAGGGCGCCCAGCGGCCAGTCTGATCCGAACAAGAATCTCTCGGGAAGACCCGAGGTGACGATCGCCTGCTCGACCTGCGTGCGGGCGTTCGCGAAGGCCCGGTCGAAGTACGGCGACGTAGGCGCGCCCAA
>JASHRK010000137.1 GCA_030037405.1 Acidimicrobiales bacterium
AAGTATGCAGCCGGAAGGAAGGTCGTCGCCTCAGACGCAAAAACCTCGTCAGCCCGCTGATCCGCGGCCTTCACGAGAAACGCCGACAAACCCTCACCCGTCATCGCCGCGGCGCGCTCGATCTTCACGCGCTGGTCACTGCTCAGTCGCGCTTCGATTCGTTCCAGCTTCGTCGGCATCTCAAGTCCTCCTCGTACAAATGTACGATACCGCGTCTTCGCCTTCGCTCGTGCTGAAAGGTGCTGCGACAGCTCGACCGCCCTCGCGCCTTGCCCTCCGAAAGCGCACATGGATCGTGTTTGGTGCCACCTCCTGACGGAAGCGAGGATGTCCCACTTGGCGTGGAACTTGGGTAGCGGCCCCGAGTAGCTCGGCTATGTGTCGACGCCGGAGTAATTCCCTAGCTGCAGCGTTCAACGCCGGAGTAATTCCCTAGCACCACGCCGGAACAATTCCCCAGTCCCAGGTCGGGACGAGCGGGATCCACCCGCCGGGCTCCTTGTTCAGATAGACGCCTCGCACCCTGAGAGGAGCGAGGTCCATGGCAAGGAGGCAGTTCGAAGTGATCGACGTCGTCGAAGTGCTCGAGCACTGGCACGCGGGAAGGCCGAAGTCGGTCGTCGCGTCCAGTCTCGGGGTCGACCCGAAGACCGTCCGCAAGTACGTGGCGGCCGCCGAGACCGCCGGGCTCGCGCCCGGTGGCCCGAAGCTCTCGCGGCCCGAGTGGTCCGAGCTCGTCCGGGGATGGTTCCCCGAGCTCGTCGATCACCGGGCGAGAAGCCGCACGTTCGCCGAGATCGACCGGCACCGGGACCGCATCGAGAAGATGCTCGAGACGAACACCGTCGCCACCGTCCACCAGCGCCTGCGCGACGAGCACGGGCTCACCTGTGGGATCACGGCGTTCCGGGCCTACGTCGCCGCAGAGCTTGCCGACGCCGCGCTCGCCGAGCGGGCGACGGTGCTCCGCCCGCCGGTGCCCGCGGGCGAAGAGGCACAGATCGACTGGGGGCTCCTCGGCTCGTGGAAGGACCCCTTCACCGAGAAGGTCCGGCGGATCTGGGCGTTCGTCATGGTGCTTGCCTGCTCGCGGCACATGTTCGTCCGCCCGAGCATCGGCCTCGACGAGCAGAGCTTCGTCGCCGCCCACGTCGCGGCGTTCTCCTTCTTCGGGGGCTCGGTGAGAAGGCTTGTCCCGGACAATCTCGCCACCGGCGTCGACCGCGCCGATCTCTACGACCCGAAGATCAACCGTGCCTATGGCGAGCTCGCCCAGCACTACGGCTGCCTCGTCGACCCGGCGCGCGTGCGAAAGCCGAAAGACAAGCCGCGAGTGGAGCGACCGATGCGCTACGTGCGCGACAGCTTCTGGCGGGGGCGGGAGTGGGTGAACGAGGCCGACATGCAGCAAGGCGCCGTCCGCTGGTGCATCGAGGTCGCCGGCGTGCGGCGCCACCGGAGCTTGGACGGTGCGACGCCACTCGAGGTCTTCACGGCGCTCGAAGCCCCGGTGCTGCTCCCACTTCCCCACGAGCCGTTCGAGCTCGCCCGGTGGTCGGCACCAAAGGTCGGTGTGGACTGCCACGTCCGCGTCGCCGGTGCCCTCTACTCAGTGCCGTGGAAGCTGATCGGCAAGGCGGTCGACGCGCGCAGCACCACGAGGACGATCGAGCTCTTCAGCGACGGCGCGCTCGTGCGCACCTGGACGCGGATCGAGCGCGGTCGCCAGACCAACCCGGAGGACTACCCGCCCGAGAAGGTCGCCTTCTTCATGCGCACGCCGGTGTGGTGCAGAAGGCGAGCCGCAGAGATCGGTCCGTCGGTGGTCGGGGTCGTCGCCGAGCTGTTGTCGGTAAACGCTCTTCATCGGCTGCGAAGTGCCCAGGGCGTCGTCGGTCTCGCCGAGCGCTACTCCTCCGAGCGGCTCGATCGCGCCTGCCGGCGCGCCCTCGAGGTCGGCGACCCTTCCTATCGGACGATCCGCGGCGTCCTCGTTGCCGGCACCGAGACCGATGGCCCGGCCGAGGTCGGCACCGTTCCCGCGGCCCCGGCGCACCTGCACGGCCCCGACCGGCTCTTCGCGATCCCCGAGGAGGCGTCGTGACCCGCCGCCACCAGCTGGAGGAGAGCCTGAAGCGACTTGCCCTCTCGGGAATGCTCGACACGCTCGAGGCGCGCCTCTCCCAGTGCCATGCCGGCGAGTTCGGCCACCTCGAGTTCTTGGAGCTGCTCTGCGAGGACGAGATCGCGCGACGCGAGGCCGCGGCGGTCGAGCGGCGGCTGCGCGCGGCGCGCTTTGAGTTCCCCGCGACGCTCGAGGAGTTCGACTTCTCCTACAACGAGAAGATCCCGAAGGCCCGCATTCGCGACCTCGCGACGTTGCGCTTCGTCGAGGCCACCGAGTCGGTGATCCTCCACGGCCCGGTCGGTGTCGGCAAGTCCCACGTCGCGCAGGCCCTCGGCCACCTCGCCTGCCGGCGGGGCTACACCGTCGCCTTCACGAAGACTTCGCGCCTGCTCGCCGACCTCTCAGGCGGCCACGCGGATCGGAGCTTCGAGGCGAGGCTGCGGCGCTGGGCGCGGCCACAGCTCCTCCTGCTCGACGACTTCGCGATGCGCGACTTCACCGTCGCCCAAGCCGACGACCTCTACGAGCTCGTCACCGAACGGGGCCAAAAGAGCCTCGTGATCACGGCGAACCGGGCCGTGGAGGACTGGTATTCGCTCTTCTCGAACCCCGTCGTCGCCGAGTCGATCCTCGACCGCGTCGTCAGCCGTTCGCACCAGCTCGAGATGGCCGGCCGCAGCTACCGGTCGACGGCACGCCCGAAGGCAGCCCCATGAGCACGATCTGTCTTCGACCGGGATGTGGCCGACCGGTGCCGCGCGGCGGGCGGGGTCGTCCGGCGATCTACTGCTCGCCAGCGTGCCGGCCCAGCCGAGCGAGGACGAGCGGACTCCTCGTCGAGGTCGACGCCCCCGGCGTCGAGGCGGACGAACGACCGACGGGCCGAGTCTGGCGAGTGCAGTTGCGCCGCGGACGAGCGGTGGTCGTTCTCGCCGACGGCGTCGGTCGGCTCACCGCGATGACGTTCGCGAGCGAGATCCGAGCGCTTCTCACGCCGGATTCGCGGGAAGGGGGCGCCATCGAGTAGACCGTCGTTCCCAGGAGCTCGGTGGGGAATTCTTCCGGCGTCGGGCTAGGGAATTACGGCGGCGTCCACACTCAGGGGTGAAGGCAAGCTCAGGCTCAGTGTTAGTGGTCGAGCTTGTGTGCCCTCCGGGGCGACAACCTCGACCGGTAAGGGCAACCGGTGGGCAGGTGCCAGGTAGCGTCGGGGATGCTCTGGAGCACGAAGCGATGCCAGGCCTGCTGGGGTTGCTCAAGGGCGCCTCTGGATGTACCTACGGGGACCCATCGCCGCCACGGCGGGGGGGAAGGTGTCCTGGCTGCTGCAGACAGGCGAACGGCATGGTGGTGACCTTCGGATCACCTACGATGGCTCTCTCGCCGGTGTGGCAGAGTCAGGGCGCCGGTCGGTGAGACTCGCCTGGGTAGCTCAGTCGGCAGAGCAACGCACTCGT
>JASHRK010000138.1 GCA_030037405.1 Acidimicrobiales bacterium
CCGTCTCCCAAAGACGGGGCACTGCGGCGAACGAGGGCATGGCGGCCAGCGCCTCGACTATCCGGGGCCGCCTGCCGGCGATCTCCTCCCAGACGGCCTCGGCCTGCCGCCCGTTGAGGACCCGCTTCAGCCGTTGCGGCGTCATGAGAGGAAGCGCGGCGACGGCGGCGGCAAAGCGCGCGTCAGCATCATCACCCCTATCGCGGTTGCCCCGCTCTTCGGTCTGAGGGGCGGTCACGCTACCCACCGCCCATCGCTCTCGAGGACGCTTCGACCTGCCCGCATCTCGACCGCCATGGCGGCCGACTCCGCGCTCACGGGCAAGTCGGCGCCTGCGAGGTCGTCGAGAGTCAGAGCGACGCGTCGAGCTCTCGCGAGGCCGCGGGCGCTCAAGTCCCCCCGTTCGAGACGTCTCTCGAAACATGCACGCGCCCTCGGCGACAGGGGCGCCTCCTCGTTCAGCCGTTCGGCGGGTATCGCCGCGTTCGCCACGTATCCCCTTTCGCTAGCTCGCGCCCGAGCGCCCAGCACTCGCGCGGCGACCACTGCCGACGACTCTCCGTCTTCCCCTCCGAAAAGAGCGCTCGTTCGCGCCCGGCCCACGCGCACGTGGAGATCGAACCTGTCGAGGAGCGGAGCCGAGAGGCGCCTCCGGTAGCGCTCGATCTGGTGGGCCGCGCACGTGCAGGCGCCGTCTCTGCCGGCACCGGCACACGGGCACGGGTTCATCGCCGCCACGAGGAGGAACGAAGCCGGGAGCTCGACGCTCGCCCGGGCACGAGCCACCCTCACGACGCCCTCTTCGAGTGGCTGGCGCAAGCTCTCCAGGACCGTCGGCTGGAACTCGCCGAGCTCGTCGAGAAACAGCACCCCGTTGGCGGCAAGGCTCACCTCGCCCGGCCGCATCCACGAGGTCCCGCCTCCGATGACGGCGACCGCGGAGGCGGAGTGATGGGGCGCCCGGAAGGGGGGACGCCGGTTGGCCGCCGCCTCTGGCAGCGGAAGGCCGGCGGCGGAGAAGACCCGGCACGTCTCTGCCAGTTGACGGTCGTCGAGAGGAGGGAGCAGGCCGACGAGACGCTCGGCGAGCATCGTCTTGCCCGCCCCCGGAGGGCCGACGAGGAGGACGTGATGGTGGCCCGCCGCCGCCACCTCGAGCGCCTTGCAGGCGAGTGGTTGCCCCCTGACGTCGGCGAGGTCGCGAGAGGCGGCGCAGACGCCGGTCGGGGCACGACCCCCTCGGCGCCGGAGTGCCGTCCTCGGCGGCTCCTCCCAGGGTGCCCTGCCGCACAGGGCCTCCACGAGCTCGCGAAGAGAGAGCGGGGTGCGCACGACCACGCCGGGCAGCAAGGCGGCCTCGTCACGGCAGGCGGCCGGGAGCACGGCGGCGCGGGTGGCCATCGCGGCCACGAGGGGAAGGACCCCCGGCACCGGACGGATCGAGCCGTCGAGGCCGAGCTCGCCCACAAAGCCGCAGTCGCGGACCTCGTCCTGCTGGATCTCGCCGAGGGCGACGAGCAGGCCGACAGCGATGGGCAGGTCCAGGCCCGAGCCTGCCTTGCGCAGGCCGGAGGGCGCCAGGTTCACCGTTACCCGCCTCGCCGGCCACGGCAGCCCGGAGGAGAGCAGCGCCGCCCGTACCCGGTCACGTGCCTCCCGGCAGGCGGCGTCCGGCAACCCGACGACGGTGAAGCCGGGAAGACCGTTGCTGATGTGGACCTCTACGATCACTCGGCACCCCTCGACTCCCAAGAGGGTTGCCGACTCTATGGCGGCAAGCATCCTTGACCTCCCGTGTCGTCACGCTGACCTCGTGGAGGGGGGCACCAGCCGCCGCTCGATCCATCAGGAGAGGATAGAAAGGGGTTGTAGAGCCGAAAGGCGGACCCTCATGACCTCCACGACGCTGCTCGCCCTCGCCGTCTTCGGCGCCTGCACAGTCGAGTCGGTCGAAGCCCTCACCCTCGTGCTCGCGGCCGGTGTCGCACGGGGCTGGCGCAGTGCCTTCGAGGGAGCGGTGGCGGCGATCGTCGTTCTTGCCGTCCTCGTGGTGGCGATCGGCATCCCCGCCATCCGTTACGTGCCCATCGACGTCCTTCGCGTTGTGATAGGCGCCTTGCTCCTCGTTCTCGGTCTCGGTTGGCTGCGCAAGGCGGTGCTGCGGGCGAGCGGCCACAAGGCGCTCCACGACGAGGACGCGATCTACGAGAGCACCGTCACCGGACTCGGAACGGCGTCGCCTGCCGGGCGGCGGGGTCGCAACGCCGTCGGCTTTGCCATCGCCTTCAAGGGCGTCTTCCTCGAGGGCACGGAGGTGATCCTCATCGTGCTGAGCCTCGGGGCGTCCTCGCATCACCTCTTCCTCGCTTGCGTCATGGCCCTCGCCGCCGCCCTTACCGTCACCTGCATAGGAGCGGTCGTCGCCCGCCAGTTGCGGGAGGTGCCCGAGAACGCTCTGAAGTTCGGCGTGGGCGTCATGCTGACGAGCTTCGGGCTCTTCTGGCTGGGCGAGGGCTGCGGGCTGGCCTGGCCAGGCAGCGACCTCATGATCCTCGCCTTCATCGCCGGCCTGCTCCTCCTCGCCTTCACCATGACGAGGTGGCTCTCGGGCGTTCCGGCCACTCAAGCCAAGGGGCACGGTCGAGCTTCCTCCCGCGAGCCGGTGACTGCTGCAGGGCGGGCCCTTCGTGCCTTTGGCGGCTTCTGGATGGATCTTCTCGTTGGCGACACGCCTGAGATCTTTCTCGGGACGCTCGTCGTCGTCGCGAGCGCGCTCCTCCTCCGGCACGACCGGGTGCTCGCGATCGGAATCGTCGTAGCGCTCACGGCACTCCTTCTCGCCGGGAGCGCCTACCGCGGCGCCCGCCCGCGCCAGGCGCAGGCCGATGCCTGAGCGCCCGGACGCATCCCCCGGGCCCGGCTCGCCGCGGGGGCGGCGGCGCTATGTCACAGATCCCCTCCTCGGGACGCTGGCAGAGCTGCAGACCATCCAGCCCTACAACGCGCTGAAGAGCTACCTCTGCCCCGGGTGCAACCAGGAGATCCGGGCCCGTACCGGCCACCTCGTCGTCGTCCCGCTCAACCACCCCGACGAGCGCCGCCACTGGCACAAGGCCTGCTACTCCCGCGCCTCCCGCCACGGCGTAGTAGGTCGCTAGGGCTAAAAGGCCGCTTCGGTCACAGACACGGTCTTGCCGACGACCTCGGCGACGTCAAAGCGCACCGTCGAGGGGCGCCAGCGGTCGCACTCGGAGGCGAGGAAGCTGGCGGCGGTGCGACGGAGCCGCGCCACCTTGAGGCGGGTGACGGCTTCGGCCCCCGATCCGAAACGCGACCCCCTCCGCGTCTTGACCTCACAGACGACGAGCACGGCGCCCCGCCGGGCGACGATGTCCGCCTCGCCGGCAGGACAGCGCCAGTTCCGTGCCAAGAGCTCGTAGCCCTGCTCCAGGTACCAGGCGGCGGTCGCATCCTCGCCCCGCGTGCCGAGAAGTTGTCGGGGAGTCGGCATCCACCCCGTCTATCACACGACGCCCCGACGCCGACGAGGCGAGGGCGGCTCTCCCCAGGGCCAGGCGAGGTACTTGAAGTTCATCTCGATTTCGCTCTCGTTACACCCCGGGGACAGAGAGAGGTAGGGGTTCGTTCCTATGGTTGTCCTGCGTGCCCGCGGCAAGCGTGTGACCGCCAACTCGGGGAGGTACTTGGCAGTGCCTGCGAAGCGAGCTATGAGCAGGGGCCGGGGCAGGCTGCGGGGTCGAAACGGCTGGGCGAGAGGCCGGGAGCTCGGCAGCGGTGGAGGGCCGGTGCTCGCCGAGTCTCGCGGTGGTCCGGGCGTCGGCGCCGATGCCGCTCCCACCGGGAGGCGACCGGCATCAGTCGACGGGAGCGATCTCGCCCCTGTCGGAGACGAGCTCAGCCGGGAGGTGGCGGCCGCACTGATGACGACGGCGGAGACGAAAGCCTGACGGCAGGCCGCTACGCCGCCTCTAGGAGTCCTTCTCCGGCAGGGCTTCGACGTTCACGTCCTTGTAGGTGACGACTCGCACCGAGGAGACGAAGCGTGCCGGGCGGTACATGTCCCATACCCATGCGTCCGCGAGCTCGACCTCGAAGTAGGTGGCTCCCTCACTGGCACGGGGGACGACCTTCACGTCGTTCGCGAGGTAGAAGCGCCTCTCTGTCTCGACGACGTAGCGGAACATCGGGAGCACGGCGCGGTACTCCTGGTAGAGCGCCAGCTCGACTTCGGCTTCGAACTGATCGAGGTCCTCTTCGGCCGTCATGGCACGTTCTCAGCGAGCTTGCCGCAGCCTCAGCGAGCCTGCCGCTTCTCTTTGATCTTGGCAGCCTTCCCGACGCGGTCCCGCAGGTAGTAGAGCTTCGCCCGCCTCACGTCGCCCTCGACGATCCTCTCGATGCGGGCGATCATCGGCGAGTGCACCGGGAACGTCCGCTCGACGCCGACGCCGAAGCTGACCTTACGCACCGTGAAGGTCTCGCGAACCCCCCCTCGCTGGCGACGGATGACCGCCCCCTGGAAGACCTGGACTCTCTCGCGGTTGCCCTCGACGACGCGGACGTGGACCTTCACGGTGTCTCCCGGCGAGAAACGAGGGACGTCGTCGCGCAGGTTGGCGCGGTCGACGAGATCTGTCGGGTTCATGGCGTGTCTGGCTCCTCGGTCCTCGGACGAGCTCGCGAGCCCGGCGGCGGGACACCGCTCGAGCTCGAAGGGTAAACATTAGCCGGGTCGGTCCCGCCCGGCGACGCTCAGAGCAGCCCGAACTCCTCGAGAAGCTTGCGATCGGTCTCCGAGAGGCCGCCGCGGGCTGCGATCAGGTCCGGACGCCGGTCGATGGTGCGCCGGAGAGCCTGCGCCCGGCGCCACCGCTCGACAAGACGGTGGTCCCCGCCGCGCAGTACCTGCGGGACCTCCCAGCCGCGGTAGACGGCGGGGCGCGTGTACTGGGGATATTCGAGCAGACCACCCGAGAAGCTCTCGTCCCCGCTCGACTCGTCGTTGCCGAGGACGCCGGGCACGAGGCGCACCGTGGCTTCGAGCACGGCAAGCGCCGCCAGCTCGCCGCCGGCCAGGACGAAGTCACCGACAGAGATCTCCCCGTCGACGAGATGGTCGACGATGCGTTGGTCGACGCCCTCGTAGCGCCCGCAGAGGAGCGAGAAGGCGACCGGTCCCGCCCCTTGCCCCCTCACGAGCTCCTCGGCGAAGGCCTGGTCGAAACGGCGACCGGCCGGCGACAAGAGGTAGAGCGGCCTCTCGGGACCTACCGCCTCGACGGCGGCGAACACCGGGGCGGGGGCGAGCACCATGCCGGCGCCTCCGCCGAAGGGAGAGTCGTCGACAGATCGGCGAGGGTCGTCGGCGGCAGACCTCAGGTCGTGCACCCGGATCTCGACGACGCCGGCCCGCCGAGCCCTGCCGAGGATGCTCGTGTCGCAGTACGCCTCGACGATCTCCGG
>JASHRK010000139.1 GCA_030037405.1 Acidimicrobiales bacterium
ACTAGCTTTCGCGGCGCCTGTCGGAGGCGATAGAGGCGGACCAGTACGTGCGCTCGAGCCACCCGTTCATCACCGACTACCTAGCCGCCATCGACGAGTCGGAATGGGACGAAGTGGTCGTCGTCACCCCTGCCATGGAGTTCGCCGGCATGTACCGCAACGCCTCCCTGGCAGCCGAGCTGTCCGCCCGGCCCGCCACCGTCGTCGACTCGCGGACGGCGGCCGCCGGCGAGGCGCTCGTGGTCCTGGCCGGAGCGCAGGCGGCTGCCGCAGGGGAACCGCCCGCGACAGTCGTCGCCGAGCTGGAGGATGCCTCGCGGAGAGTCGACCTCGTCGCCACTCTTGACACGCTCGAGCCCATCAGGCGCAGCCGCCGCGTTCCCGCGCCCGTGCTCACCGGCTCGCCTGGAGGCGCCGCCCACAGCATCTTCCGCATGCGCAACGGATCGGTGGAGCTTGTCGGCGAAGTGGCGAGCGAGGAGGAGGCCTTCCGCGTCATCCACGAGGCCTTCGAGTCCGGGAGCGTTGGCGGCCTCGAAAGCTCGACCGTCTTCCATGCCGACAGCCCCGGCGCCGCGGAACGGCTGTGCCATCTCCTCGGCGACGTGGACTTCGTGTCGGGTTTCTCGGCGGCGATGCAGGTCCACACCGGCCCTGGAGTGGTCGGGGCCGCCTGGCTGCCAAAGCCGGCACGCCGCGCCACCGGCTCCATCACCGAGATCGCCGCCCGGTGAGCTGATGGGTGCGTCTCGTCTCGCGGAGTAGCATTTTCACCGGAGAAAGCTGGAGAAGCACGTGATAGCCGACGATTCTGTATCGGGCGCGGGCACGAGCCGCACGGTCGCGCCAGACACGGGCGCGCTGCGCAATCTCCAGCAGGCACAACCTGCCCGGCGCGACTCGCCGACATCCACCGTCGTCACCGCCGAGATCCCGGCAGTGCCTGCCGGACCGGACTACGGCGTCCTCCTGCCCGACGGGAGCATCTGGTACCCCGGCTCCCGCAAGCGGTTGCCTGCTCCCCTCGTGCTCAGAGTCGTCGTGTGGACGCTCGGTTTCCTCGCCCTTCTCGCCGGCGCCGGCGACTTCATCATCCACACCCACCCGAGCTGGGTTGACCCCATGCGGCGGATGGTCTCGGTCGGCGCCCTCGGGCTGCCCGCATCGACGGCGAAGACCGGCACGAGCACCGGCGTCTCCTCCTCGAGCCACGGCCTCTCGCTCAGCCTGGCGAGCCCGCAGCCGGCAGGGCTCCCGGCCTACACGACTGCCTACAAGGTCACAGGCACTTCGAGCTACACGATCTCGATCTCGATCTCTTCGAGCGGGCCCTGCTGGACGGAGGCGACACCGATCGTCAACGGCGCGCTGTCGACGGGCGCTCCACTGCTGAGCGAGACGCTGCAGGCGGGCGAGACCAAGAGCGTGCACGCCGTCGGGCCCGTGGCTGTCGAGGTGGCCGCCAGCGGGGCCACGGTCAAGGTGACCTCCCGCCACAAGGTCCTGGGCACGGTCAACCCTCCGACAAGGGTGCCGTGGAACTTCTGGTTCGAGCCCACATCAAGCTAGCGACCGAGCCCCGAGCTTTCCGCCGCCACCTTCAGAGGGGGGTGCTGGCGGTCGTCCTCGCCGTGGCCGGCATCCTCGACGCCGTCGCTCGCCCCTTCAGCTGGACGGCCGACGCGTCGAGCGCCGTCCTGATCCTTGCCGTCACGTGCCTCGTCTGGGCCCGCCTCGGTCGCCGCTACGAACCTCGAGGAGGCGACGGTGCGCCTGGGCACGGCAAGGTGTCGTGGCCGACCTGGGCGACGTGGTGCACGCTCGCCGCCGCCCTCGCCGCCGTCGAGCTGTCAGCGCTCTTCTCGAGCCCGCGGCACGACCATCCCACGCTCTCGTCGCTCGCCTCTCCCCTCAGCACGACCACCCCGGGGCGGCTCGTTGCTTTCACCCTCCTCGCCGCCGCAGGGTGGTGGGTGGCGCGATGAGCGCGAGAGACGTCACGATCGCGTGCTACCTCGCCGTTCTCGTCCTCGCCCTTGCCGCCGAGCTCATCGCCCGGCGCCGCCTCGCCGGCATCGAAGGGTTGGAGCGTGCCCTCGGCAAGCTCCGTTCCGTCACGGCCGGCCGGGTCCTCCTCCTCGTCGTCTGGGCCTGGCTCGTCTGGCACCTCCTCGCCCGCTGACGTCGAGAAAGTGCGAGCGGGCGCAAATGACCACCCGCCTGCCCGCCGTGGGGCACGATGGAGGACGATGGCGAACGGCCCCCCGCAACCGGTCCGCACGGGTAGGAACCAGGCGCGACAGCGACGTTTCTGGACGCGAAGAGCCGTCTCCTGGGACCACGGCGCCGGCACCAACCCGGGGCTCGTCAAGGTGGTGGAGATGGTGGTCGAACAGGCCCGGGGGCGCAAGGAAGAGCACGCCGTCGACCTCGGCTGCGGCTCGGGGCAGGTCACGCTGGCCCTCGCCCCTCACGTCGCCAGCGTCCTCGCCGTCGACATAAGCGAGGAGATGATCCGCCTCCTCGGCGAGAACACGAGGGCGGGCGGGGTCACCAACGTGCACGGCGAGGCAATCCCGGTCGAGGAGCTCTCCTTCGCCCCGGGATCGGTCGACCTCGTCGTCTCCAACTACGCCCTCCATCACCTCCGCGACGCCGACAAGCCCGTGCTCGTGCAGCGCGCCTACGAGTGGCTCGCACCCGGAGGGCGGCTCGTCGTCGGCGACATGATGTTCGGCCGGGGCGGCGATGCCCGAGACCGCGAGATCATCGCCTCCAAGGCCACCCTCCTCCTCCGCAAGGGGCCGGGGGGTTGGTGGCGCATCCTCAAGAACTCGGGGCGGTATCTCCTCAGGTTCCAGGAGCGCCCGATCTCCATCAGCTCCTGGCAGAGGATCTTCTCAGAAGCCGGCTTCGACGACGTCTCCGCCACCCAGGTCGTGAGCGAGGCTGCAGTGGTGCGAGGGGTGAAGCCCCGCCCTCAACCGGAAGGCCCGCGAGAGGAGCCCGGATCGCCGGGGTAGTGCCACAGCCCCGTCCGAGGGTCCATGATGATCCCGCCGGCGAGCCCGCGCTCCCTGTCCTCCGCCAGCTCCCGGTCGAGATTGTGGTCGTTGTGGGCGGCCTCGCGGGCGTCCCAGCGTGCCCAGCTCACGTACATGGCCGCTATGCCCGCCAGGAGCAGCAGCTCGCTCATGCCCCAGAGCACGGCGCCGCCCAGGTGCGTGTCGGCAACGGTGTGGACGGAGGGATCGATGGAGGCTCTGTTCATCGTCAAGGCGACGCCGATCATGGCGTTCACGGGGACACCGGCGGCAAGGTAAGCCAGGCGGATGGGGTAGCTCATCTGCCACCGGACCGGGTCGAGCCCGACGACGGGCCACCAGTAGAGGCAGCCCGCCAGGAGGAAGTAGAGCTGGAAGTAGTGCGACGCCGCCGGGTGCACGGAGAGGTCGTAGAGGGGCGTCAGGAAGTAGACGAGCAGCGTCACGTAGGCGAGCGCCGCCGTCGCCACGGGGAAAGTCACGACCCGGACGGCCTTCGAGCCCAAGAGCTTCGTCACCGCCGCCTTCGACGAGGGAGAGGCCCCCGCCAGGACAAGAGCTGCCGGAGTGCCGAGAGCGAGAAGGACCGGAGCGAGGTACATGAGGAGGAGGTACTGGACGACGTGGACGACGAAGACCGAGTTGCCGTAAGAGGCGAGGCCGGACCCGGTGGCGACGAAGAGCGTGACCAGACCGGCAAAGAAACACGCCGTCCTCTCACCGGGCCACCTCCCCTCTCCCGACGAGGCGCGAGCGGCCTCCGCCAGGTACCAGACGAGGAGGGCGAGACAAAGGGCGTCGGCGAGAAGCGACGGCCAGTCCGTCTGGAAGGCCGTAAGGAGCTGGTGGAGCCGCACCGGCGGTGAGAGCACCGTTGCCACTGCGATGAAGGCTACGCCCGGTGCATCGGAGCGTCACGCCAGAGCACGGGGAGCTGGGGCGCTGGCAAGATGGAAGCGATGAGCTCCCCCTACGTGACACGGCGGATCGCCGTCGAGGGCGGGGTCGAGGGCGGGGTCGAGCTCGCCGTCGACGTCTGGCGCCCGCCGGCCGGCACCGATCACAGCGAGCCGGGCTTCCTTCTCGTTCACGGGCTCTCCTCCAACGCCCGCCTCTATGACGGCGTGGCGACGCGTCTCGTGACGGCGGGTCATGGCACCGCCGCCCTCGACCTTCGTGGGCACGGCCGGTCGGACAAGCCGGAGAGCGGCTACGACTACGACTCGCTCTGCGGGGACGTGGTGGCGGTGCTCGGCGCCCTCGCCGAGGAGGACCGGGCGTTCACCCGCCCCGTCGTCGTGGGCCAGTCCTTCGGGGGGAACCTCGTCCTCGAGCTGGCGGCCCGCCGGCCCGATCTCCTGCGCGGGGTCGGCTGCATCGACGGCGGGACGATCGACCTCGGGGGTCGTTTCTCCTCTTTCGAAGAGGTGAAGGCGGCCCTGGCACCGCCCCCGATCACGGGGAGGAAGCTCTCCGAGATGGAACGGCGACTGACGGAGACGCATCCCGACTGGTCCCCCGACGCGATAGGCGCCACCCTCGGCAACCTCGAGGTGAGGAAGGACGGCACCGTCGCTCCCTGGCTCACACTCGAGAACCACCTCGAGATCCTCCGCACGATGTGGGGATCGCGGCCGCCGGAGGCCTTCGCCAAGGTCCACGTGCCCGTGCTCCTCATGCCCGTCGAGTCTCCGGGAGCGGCCCCCTCCTACGCCGCCGCCAAACGCACGAGCGTCGACGAGGCGCTCGCCGGCCTCGAGCTAGCTCGTGCCCACTGGTTCTCGCCCGCCGATCACGACGTCCATGCCCAGCACCCTGACGATGTGGCAAGGGTGCTCCTCGAGGCAGCCGGAGACGGTCTCTTCGCCGGGTGACGGGCGGTAGGCTCGACTGACAAGGTCGACTTGCGTGACGGAACGGGCACGAAGGAGGCGGCGACATGAAGGCCGAGATAAAGGGCTCGACGATGCCGGTGCTCGAGATGATCCTCGATCCCGGCGAGGCGATCGTCACAGACCACGGCGAGCTGTCGTGGATGACCGCCAACATGCAACTGACCCAGACGACGAGCACGCCCGGTCAGACAGATGGCGGGAAGGGCGGAGGGCTCATGGCCGGCCTGAAGCGCGTCCTCGGGGGGGCGAGCATCTTCCTCACCCGCTACGAGGCGACGGGCGGCCAGGGCATGGTCGCCTTCGCGGCCAAGGTGCCCGGGCACATCCTCCCCCTAGAGGTGGCCCCGGGCCAGGGGTACCTCGTCCATCGCAAGGGCTGGATGTGCGGCACGCCGGAGATCACTCCGACGATCGGCTTCCAGCAGGGCATAGGCGGCATGTTCTTCGGCGGTGAGGGTTTCGTCTTGCAGCGGTTGGAAGGGACGGGCACGGCCTGGATCGAGCTCTCGGGCGAGGTTACGACCTACGACCTCGCCGCCGGCCAGAGCATCCTCGCCCACCCGGGCCATGTCGGTGCCTTCCAGGAGAGCGTGAACTTCCAGGTGACCCGCATCCAGGGGATCGTCAACCGCTACTTCGGAGCCGATGGCCACTGGCTGATCGTCCTCACGGGACCCGGCAAGGTGTGGCTCCAGTCCATGCCCCTGCCCATCCTCGCTGCGGCGCTGCGGGAGTACCTTGGCGACGGTGCCCGCGACGCCGTCGCCGGAGGGGTCGCCGGCGGGGTGATCGGGAACATCTTGAGAAACTGAGAGGAGAACAGCCATGGGTTTCATGGACAAAGTAAAGAGCCAGGCAAGCGCTCTCGCCGAGAAGGCCCAGGAGGGTGCCAAGGCCGGGCAGGAGAAGCTCTCCCAGATACAGGCGAAGCGGCAGTCGGACGCCATGCTGCTCGAGCTCGGCGGGATCGACTACCTCACGCGGACCGGGCGAGCTCCGGCCGGTGGTGACGAGCGGGTGAGCCAGCTCGTCTCGCAGCTCCAGGCATTCGAGGCCGACCACGGGCCGGTGAGCGTGACGGCGGCAACCCCGCCGGCGGGCGAGACCGGCTCGTACGTGCCGGGCAGCTCAGGGGCGGAGGCTCCGGTGACTGGCGGGGACGACGGTGCCGGTGCCGGCGGCGGCGCGGCGGCGGACTCGACTCCGGCGCCGGCTGGTGGCGGCGGGATCCCCACTGCCTCGTACTCCTCGGACGAGGAGGCAGGCTCGGAGAGCAACTGACTCAGCTGTAGGCACGCACGTCGGCTCCGGCCTGCGGAGGCGCGCCGGGACTCCGGGGGGCGGCGTAGCGCCGAGCTGGCCAGGGTTGCTTGCGGCGAGATAACCGCGGCTTTCCCGGGAGTGGCGACAGTGTTACTTGACCACCACTACCATTACCGGAAAGCTCGTGGCGCGAGCAACGGTGGCTCCTGCCGCGGAATGTCAGTCCACCGTTAGGGGCAACCATGACTACTCAGCCACAGGGTCCGCGAAAGACCCCACGTGCTGCCCGGCGGCATGCTGGCGTGCCCATCGGGCTTGTTGCCATCGCCGGAGCGGCACTCGCCGCGTGCGGAAGCTCACCGTCCTCCTCCCCGACAACGGTGAAGCCCTCCTCGAGCACGCCGACGACGACTCACTCGACGACCAGTACCACGGCCGCCAAGAAGAGCTCGTCGACGTCGTCGAAGCTCACACAGTTCGCCGGAGACGTGGCAAAGGAGTCGAAGGCAACCTTCAAGCTGACGTACAAGACGTTCGGGACCACCCCGGTCACCCTCACGCTCGAGCAGCTGCCGCCGGACCAGGCCTTCATAGAGACGAGCTCCGACTCGACCTTCGAGATGCTCTACAACGGCTCGAAGACCTACTACTGCACCCTGTTGAGCACAGGCTCCGTCTGCGAGCAGTACACCTCCAAATCGGCGACGCCGCTGAGCGACCTTATCGACATCTACAGCGGTGCCGACGAGCTCTCCGCCATCCGCTCCTGGGAGACATACGTCACCTCGGGGATAAACGGTTACAAGGTGTCGTTCTCGACGGCGACCTTCGGCGGCCAGAGCTCGCAGTGCGTGACCTGGAGCTACCAGACCACCACCGTCAAGTACTGCGTGACGAAGTCCGGAGTGCTTGCCTACGACGCCGCTGGCACGGGCGGAAAGGCGTTGGAGCCGGTCTTCGAGCTCATCGGCTACTCGACGAGCGTCCCCGCGCCTGACTTCGCCCTTCCGAAGGGCGCGACGGTCACGACGGCTTCGTGAGGTAGGCGCCCCGTTCACTTGCCCTGCCGAGGGAGCGCTCGCCGTCAACGGGGAGCAGCCGAACCCATCCTGGACTTCGGGCCCACTGTGCTCCCTTGACCGACAACAAGAAGAGGGGCGGGCCCTTCGGCCCGCCCCTCTT
>JASHRK010000016.1 GCA_030037405.1 Acidimicrobiales bacterium
TGAGCCAGCTCACGAGGATCGAGAGCAAAGCGACGATAACGAGGGCGATGCCCGAGAAGAGAAGGAGGTCGTGCAGGTCTGCGCTGTGCCTCTCGGAGGCGACGATCTGGAGCTCACGGGTGACGAACCCGAACTGGTCGATCGTCGCCCCCTTGGGCAATGCCTGACCGTGGGGCAGCTTCGTCGACGAAGGTGCCCTGGAGAAATGGACAGATCCTCTGTCGTTGGGCGGGTGCGCAACCAACCCTCGGAGGATGTTGTAAGGCACCCTGATCCCCACGTTGTAGGGGCCGCTCCCCCCGTTCCAGAGAAACGCCGTGATCGTGAGGAGCACAGCGCCGCAGACGAGGAAGAGGGCGCCGTAGAGGACCGTGAGGCGGGCGCGCACCGTCCGCCCGGGCACACGGGGCCGGAAGATCGCTCTCGCTCGTGACAGGTAGCGGCTCATCACCCCTCGGTCTCTGGCGGAGACCCTCTTGACCTCGACTATCGGTGCCATCGCAATTGTTGCCGTTCGCGGGGCAGTAGCCGTCCCGCGAGGGGCCCTGGAGCGAGGATGGCCCAGGCCACCTAACAACGCACTAACAGCATCGCCTGCTGGACGCCCGTGTTAGCACGCTGTTATCGCCGCTTCTCTAAGACAGAGACCATGACGAGAGGCTCGGCTCCCGCACGCGACGAGCACGGCGCCCGCTCGTGCCGGAGCCGGAGGAGGCCACGAAGCCTCCTGCCGATGGCGACTGCCCTCACCGGTCTTGCTCTCGCCGCCGCCGCCTGCTCGGGCGGCTCGGCAGCTCCTCAAGTGGCGAGCCTCGGATCGACGACGACGGTGGCCAGTGCCCCGGCGTCGCAGGGAGGGGCCAGTTCCGCCAGCTACGCAAAGGCGGTCTCCTACGCGAGCTGCATGCGCACCCACGGGGTGCCGAACATGCCGGACCCGAACAGCAAGGGCCAGTTTCTCTCCGTGAAGGGGGTGCTGAACGGGGTGGACGTCGACACGGGGTCGTCGCAGTACGCCAAGGCGAACAAAGACTGCCAGCACCTGCTCCCCAACGGGGGCGCTCCGACCGCGGCCGGGCTGCAGAAGGCGCTCACGAAGGCGCTCCAGCTCGTCGCCTGTATGCACCACCATGGGTTCCCAACGATGCCCGACCCCTCCACGAGCGGCGACGGTCTCAGTCTCCGCCCTCCCGCAGGCGTCAGTCTCAGCTCGCCCCAGCTGCAGGCGGCCATGCGCGCCTGCGGCGCCCCGGGAACGTGATCGAAGGCGGGAACCGCGGGGCGGCCGGGCCCGGGCCCTCCGTCCCGGTCTCAGCTCGCTCCGGCTCCCAGCCCCGGTCTCAGCCAGCTCCGGCCTCAGCCGCCTCCGGGCTCGGCTGGCCCCGGCGAGAGGCGGTAACCAACTCCCGGCAGGGTCTCGACCACCGGAGGATCCCCGAGCTTGCGGCGAAGCCGGCTGATCGTGACGGCGACGGTGCGGGTGAAGGGGTCGGCGTGCTCGTCCCAAGCCTGCTCGAGCAGCTGCTCGGCGCTGAGGGCGGCGGGGAAGGCTCGCATGAGGGCTTCGAGTACCGCATACTCCTTCACGGAGAGATCAAGGGTGCCCTCGCCGCGCCTCACGGCATGTCGCAGCGAGTCGAGCTCGATTCCCGCCACCCGGCGAATGCGTGGTTGCGCACCGGGCTTGCGGCGGTAGAGGGCGCGCACCCTTAGCACGAGCTCGGGGAAGTGGAACGGTTTGGGCAGGTAGTCGTCGGCCCCGAGGGCGAGCCCTGTGACTCGGTCCCCTGGAGCGGCGGACGCCGTCAGCATGAGCACCATGACCTGGTGGTCGCCTTCGGCGATCTGCCGGCAGATCGTGTCGCCGTGGACTCCAGGCAGGTCGCGGTCGAGGACGACAACGTCGTAGGCGTTGAGCTCGAGCTTTGCCGACGCCTCGGAGCCGTCGTAGGCGACGTCGACCGCCATCCCCTGGTCACGCAACCCCTCTGCGATGTCGTCGGCGAGGCGCCGCACGTCCTCGACGACGAGAACCCTCACATCCCTGCCCCCGCCCCCGCCGTGACCGCTTCTCCGGCCGTGGACAGACGGCTCGCCCAGGCGCCCGCCGCTCCCGCGACGGGCCCGAAGGGCAGCTCGACTGCGACGCAGAGCCCTCCCTCCTGCCGGGCCTCGAGGGTCACGGTGCCGCCGTGCGCCTCGGTGATCGCCTTCACGATGGACAGGCCGAGGCCGACTCCGTTCTCTGGCGCCGTCCGCTCGGCGCCGGGGCGCTCGAAGGGCTCTCCGAGTCGGTCCACTCGAGCCTGGTCGAACAGAGGGCCGCCGTTCTCGATCACCAGGCAAGCGCCGGCGCCGGTGCCTCGCAGCGTCACGGCGACGAAGCCGCCCGGCTCGTTGTGCCGGACGGCGTTGTCGACGAGGTTGGCGACGAGACGCGAGAGCAGCACGGCGCTCCCGCGTACGGCCGTGTCGTCGGCGTCGACCCGCACCTCGAGCCCTAGCAGAGCTCCCGCCTCGCGCTGTGAGGCCACGGCAGCAGCGACAGCGTCTGCAAGCACCACCGGTCCCGTGTCGGGGAGGGCGTGGGTCTGTTGGACGCGGGCGAGCACGAGCAGGCTCTCGAGGAGGCGATCAGCCTGGTCGAGGCCTTGGCGGAGCTTGCCGGCAAGACGGGAGACGTCCGCCGACACCCCCGACGGCTTGCCCGTGGCGACGTCGAGCGAGGTGCGCATCATGGCAAGAGGGGTGCGCAGCTCGTGCGAGGCGTTCTGGACGAAGCGCCCCTGAGCCGCGAAGGCGGACTCGAGGCGCCCGAGGAGCCCGTCGATCGTGTCGCCGAGCTCCTTCAGCTCGTCCCCAGTCGGACCGGCGATGGCGAGGCGCTCGTGCAGGTTGTCCTCGGAGATCTGCTGGGTCGTAAGAGTCATCGCCCGCAGCGGCCTGAGGACTCGTCCGGACATCGCCCATCCGAGCAGGAGACCCAGCACCGTGACGATGACGAGGGCGACGCCCGACCAGAAGAGGAGCTCGTGCACGGCGCTCGACGAGCCATAGCCGGCGATGTCGCGGATCTCGTTGACCGTGATGCCACCGCCCTTGACCTTTGCGTTGTAGACCACGAAGGTGATGGAGCCGGCACCTCCGTGCACGTGCTCCACCACCCCGCCCCTGGTCGGTCCGGTGGCGGTGCCCCGCGGGAGGACGGGAGTAATCGTGCCTTTCCTTTGTTCACCGCTGACCTGGAAGTTCGTTGGACGAGCACCGAGAAGAAACGCGAGCGAGACCAATACGGCCCCCGACACGAGCACGACCGCTCCGTAGACGAGCGTGAGCCGCAGGCGGACCGTGCGCGGCCACAGGCGGACCGTGCGCGGCCACAGGCGCAGTCGCCTCCCCAATGGGGCGATCCCTCTCATCGCTGCCACCTCCGTCTCGACGGCTTCAGAGCGCCCACTGGGCCGCCCTCCTGCCAACAAGCATGTCGCCGCGCCGGTAACAGCGGTGTAACAGCGGTGCAACGGCCGCTGTTATCCCCCTGTTACAGACCGTGACGTACAAATGGGTGGCGGAGCCGGTGGAGGCTTGGTCGATCCGAGGAGGACGAAGTGGCTGACGGAGTGAGGACGGCATCCTGGCGGCGGTGTCGGCGCGGGGATCGACCTTGGTGGTGGCGGGGCGGGGGACGAGCCGTCGTGATGGCCGCGGCGGTGGTGGCGCTCGGGATCGCCCTCGCAGCCTGCGGGAGCGGCTCGGCTTCGCCCGGCGTGGCCAGCATCGGCTCGTCCCCCTCCGGTAATAGCGGGAGCGGCAGCTCGGGCCTCAACTCGACCGGTAACTCCGGCTCGTCGGGGCCGCAAGGCGGAACCATGTCGATGAGCGGAGTGAGCCTTCGTTTCTCGGAGTGCATGCAGACGCACGGCGAGCCGAGCTTCCCCGACCCGGATAGCTCCGGCCAGATCACCGTGAGCGGCGTCAACCCGAGCTCGCCCGAGTACGAGAGAGCCCAGAGGGAGTGCGCCAAGTACGCCCCGAACAAGGGCCAGCCGCCCTCGCCCGCCCAGCAGGCGAAGATGCTCGCCAACGCCCTCAAGTACTCCCAGTGCATGCGCTCCCACGGCATCACGGACTTTCCCGATCCGACGTCGGGCCCGAACGGACAAGGGGTCGCCATCTCGATCAAAGCGTCACCGGGCAGCAATCTCAACCCGAACAACCCCCAGTTCCAAGCGGCGCAGAGGAAGTGCCAGGGGATCATGGGCGGCGGAGCCATGAAGATCGGCGCCGCCCCCGCGGGGAAGCGGTGAGGCCGGCGGTGGGGAGGCGCCGCCTCGCGTTAGCCCGCTGTTATGCACCCGGTTGTACTAATGACCTATGAGACAGGCGGTGCCACTCTCGCCCTCGGCGACGCGGCCGCTTGCAGTGGTGCACGGTCGTATCTCTCTCGCAGCTCACCGCAGTTCCGGACCGCAAAGAGACACCATCGATTTCCCATGCCTGGAGGTGGGCAATGATCACTCCGTCTGACGGGCCGACCGAGCCGATCGGCTCGTCGCGCTCCGGGCGCTTGCTCGGCGGCCGGAGGCGACGGCTCGCCCTCGGTCTCGTCGTGCTCCTCGTCGCCGCCGGCGCCGTCATCGGTGTCACCGACCCGTTCGCGACCAAGACGGGGAGCGGCGACGGCGTGCACGACAACGGCTACCCGACGGGCACCACGACCGTGAAGAGGGAGTCGCTCACCTCCCAGACGCAGGTCGACGCGACACTGGGCTACGAGGGGAGCTACACGGTGTCCATCCCCGCCGGGACGGCGCAGTCCGACATCGAGCAGGCGAGGACCACCCTCCAGTCCGACGAGGCACAGGTCGCCGACGAGAAGGCTGCGCTGACGAGCGCCGAGAGCGAGGCTGCGCCTGAGGTCAACTCGACGATGACCTCGGCCCGCGAGACCGTCTCGAGCGACGAGACGACCCTCGACGAGGCAAGGAACCAGCTGGCGGAGGACGAGCGGCTCGGCTGCCCGGCAGCATCCTCGGCGACCGTCACCACAGCGGCGAGCGGCAGCAGCCCGGGCAGCTCGGGCAACAGCAACGACGACGACAACGGAGATAGCGACAACGGTGACAACGGCAACAGCAGCAGCCCCTCTGGCACAACGGGATCGGGGAGCAAGGGGAGCCCGAGCGGATCGTCCAGCCCCTCCGGGGGGACGGGGACGGGGGACCCGGCCCCCACGGTCTCGACCGGCAGCGCGACGAGCGTTACTCCCACTTCCGAGACCCTGACGGGCACCGTCGATCCGGGCGGCGCCGACACCACCTACGACTTCGAGTGGGGGGCGACATCCGCCCTCGGCCACGAGACGCCGGCACACGACTTGGGCGAGGGCACCTCGGACGTCTCGGTGACGGCGACCGTCAAGGGCCTCAAGCCGGGCACGACCTACGAGTACGCCCTCGTCGCCACGAACGCCGCCGGGACCTCGGTCGGCGACACCGAGACGTTCCAGACGGCGGACTCCTCCTGCGTTGCCGAGCGGGCGGTGATCGCCTCGGACGAGATGGCGCTTGGCGAGGCGAAGGACTCCCTCAGCGAGGACGAGCTCGACGGCAACCCCACGGTCACCCAGGACCAGGAGGAGCTGAGGGCCGACGAGGTCGCCGCGAAGGCGGCGGCGCAGGCACTCTCACAGGACGAGGAGCAGTCGACGAACCCGAACACGACCTTCACCACCCTCCCCTCGGAGGGCGCCATCATCCACCGCGGCCAGAGCGTCTACTCGCTCAACAAGCACCCTGTCCCCCTCTTCTACGGCGCCATCACCCCGTACCGGGCTCTTTACCTCGGCGTCAGCCCAGGCCCGGACGTGACCGAGCTGCAGCGGAACCTCATCGCCCTCGGTTTCGGCAGCGGGATCACGGCGAGCCCCGATTTCACGGCCGCGACGGAGCAGGCGGTGAAGGCATGGCAGGCCTCTCTCGGCGAGGCGCCGACTGGCGTGGTGAGTCTTGGCGACGTCGTGGTCGAGCCCGGCCCGATACAGGTGGACACCGTCTCGGCGAGCCTCGGGGAGCAGGCGCAGGCGGCGACTGAGGTGCTCACGGCGACCTCGAGAACCCCGGAGGTCACGATCGACCTCGACGCCTCGCAGCAGTCGGAGGTGAAGGTCGGTGATCCGGTCACCATCACCCTTCCCAACAACGACACGACGCCGGGCGTCGTGTCGTCGGTCGGGACGGTGGCGACGTCGTCGTCGGGAGCCGGGAACACCGGGGGAAGCTCGTCTCCGACGATCACCGTCGAGGTCACCCCGACGCACCTCGCAGCTAGCGCCGGCATCGACCAGGCGCCCGTCCTCGTGTCGATCACGACCGCGAGCGCGCACAACGTCCTCGTCGTCCCCGTCGACGCCCTCCTCGCGCTGAGCAGCGGTGGCTATGCCGTCGAAGCGATCTCGCCCAAAGGCACCCATTACTACGTGGCGGTCTCTCTCGGGCTCTTCGACGACGCCGCCGGCACGGTGCAGGTGACTGGCGCTGGCCTCTACGTCGGCTTGAAAGTCGTGGTGCCCGAGCTGTGAGACCAGCGAGCGGCGGCGACACCACCGAGACCGTCCAGATGGAGCCGGCGACCGAAACGGTCACGCCGCTCTCTCACCGGTCCTACGGCTCGCGCCCGGTCCTCGAGCTCGAGGACGTGTCCAAGACATACCCAAGCGTCCCGCCCGTGCACGCCCTCATCGACGTGAACCTCCGTGTCGACGAGGGTGAGCTTGTCGGCGTCCTCGGCCCCTCGGGCTCGGGCAAGACGACGCTGCTCCATCTCATGGGTACCCTCGACCGGCCGACCTCGGGATCGGTACGGGTCACCGGGCTCCCTATCGAGCGCCTCGGCGATCGTCACCTCTCAGCTGTCCGAGCGACGCGCATCGGTTTCGTCTTCCAGCAGTTCTTCCTCGCCGAGCACGAGCGGGTGATCGACAATGTCGCCGACGGGCTCCTCTACGCCGGGGTGAGCCAGACCTCGAGGAGGCTTCGCGCCATGGAGGCGCTCGGTCGAGTGGGTCTGGCGCACCGCGGGAGCGCTCGCCCGACGGAGCTCTCGGGGGGGGAGCGCCAGAGAGTCGGCATCGCGAGAGCGCTCGTCGGACGGCCGGCGATCGTACTGGCGGACGAGCCGACCGGTAATCTCGACCAAGGCACCGGGCAGGCGATCCTCGACCTCTTCGCCGAGCTCAACGATGAGGGGGCGACGATCGTGGTCATCACCCACGATCGCTCCGTGGCGGCACGTCTTCCTCGGCGCGTCGAGCTCCTCGACGGCCGCATCGTCTTCGACGGGCTCGTGGCGAGACCGGGCGTGGCGAGACCGGGCGTGGCGAGACCGGGCACGGGGGAGATATGAGCTCGGTGGCCGCGACGCCGCCCCGGCTCGGGCCGGCCGACTTGTTGCGCCTTGCAAGCATCGGCATCCGTACCCGCAAACTCCGCGCCGGACTTTCGGCGCTCGGCATAGCCATCGGCGTCGCCGCCATCGTGGCCGTGCTCGGCCTCTCGGCCTCTTCGGAAGCGGGGCTGTTGGCTCAGATCAACCGGTTGGGCACGAACCTCCTCGTCGTTACCAACGGCCAGACGCTCTTCGGCGGCACGGCAGAGCTCCCGACCGACTCTCCGGCGATGATCGGTCGGATCGGTCCGGTCACCAACGTGCAGTACACCGGCACGACGGACGCGAACGCATTCCGCAGTCCCCTCATCCCGAGCATCGACACCAACGCGCTCAGCGTGGACGCCGCCAGCCTCGGCCTGCCCAAGGACGTCGGGACCTCTATGTACGAGGGCACGTTTCTCAACGCGGCCACCGAGAACGAGCCCGTCTGCGTCCTCGGGGCAGCGGCGGCTCAGCGCCTCGGCATCGACCGCGTCTTCTCGGGCGAGAGGATATGGGTCGACAACACGTGGTTCTACGTCGTGGGCATCTTGAAACCAGCCGAGCTGGCGCCCGAGATCGACTCGTCCGTGTTGGTCGGCTTTCCCGCCGCCGAGAAGTACCTCCAATTCGACGGCTACCCGAACACCATCTACGTGCGTTCGGTCACGAGCGAGACGGCGTCTGTCGACGCCGTGCTGGCCGCCACGGCCAACCCGCAGTCGCCGAACGAGGTGGACGTCAGCCAGCCCTCGTCCGCCCTCGTCGCCGAGGCCGACGCCAAGGCCGCCCTGAACGGGCTGTTTCTCGGCCTCGGGGCCGTGGCCCTTCTCGTCGGAACGATCGGAGTCGCCAACATCATGGTCATCTCGGTGCTCGAGAGGAGGTCCGAGATCGGGCTGCGGCGGGCTCTCGGCGCCACGCGCGGCAACATCAGGACCCAGTTCCTCGCCGAGGCCATGATGCTCGCCCTTCTCGGCGGTGCCATCGGCATCGTCCTCGGAGCGATCGCGACGGCCGTCTACGCCTCGAGCAAGCACGAGATCGTGGTTGTTCCCGTGCTCGCCTGGGCGGGCGGGCTAGGTGCCGCCCTCGTCATCGGTGCCATCGCCGGGCTCTGGCCGGCGCTGCGCGCCGCCCGGATGTCGCCGACGGAAGCGCTCTGGAGCTTGTGATCATGTCCGGAGCGGCGCCATCGCGCCGGAGAGAGCTCTCAGGGGAAAGGACAGTCTCAGTGAGATACCTGCATCGTGCGCGCCGGAGCCCGTGGTCCGTTCTGCTGGCGGCCGGTGCTGCAGCTCTCCTCGGGTGCGGGGTCGTGCTCGC
>JASHRK010000140.1 GCA_030037405.1 Acidimicrobiales bacterium
TCACGTCCCCGCCGGGTACGTTTCGTGGACATATATACGCGCATGCGCGCACTCAAGTCCACAAAACGCAACGGCCTGGCATGCGCGTACTCAGGTCCACAGTTTGCGGATCAGCCCTCTCTTCGGCGGGGAGATCGCCCGGCCGCGGTCTGGGAAAGTGCGACATAGTGCGCCTGCTCCAGTGCGACAGCGACATCCCTTGGGGCGTCGAGCACGAGGTCGACGAGAGCTTTGGCACGCCGTGCCGCTCCTTCCGGCAGCGAGGCCACGCTGCGGCCGATCTCCTTTGCTCGCTCGAGGAGACCTGACGCCGGAACCACCTCGGAGACGAGACCCATCCCGAGAGCCTCCGCCGCCGAGATCCTCCGGCGGAAGAGGAGAAGCTCTTTTGCCCGTGACGGGCCGACGAGCCGGGTGAGGCGGTAGGCGGCTCCAGAGGTGACAACCCCGTAGCGCACCTCTGGGAGGTCGAAGACGGCGGTGTCGTCGGCAATGCGGATATCGGCGCCGAGCGCCATCTCCATACCGCCTCCGAGGCACCACCCGGAGATAGCGGCGATCGTAGGCTGCGCCATCCTTGCGAAAGTCTCGTAGGCGCGGCCCGCTCCCTCGAGATCGGCGAAGAGCTCGTCGGCGTCGAGACCCGAGAAGTCGTCGAGGTCGGCCCCGGCCGAGAAGGCCCGTCCCTCCCCGGTGAGGACGACGCAGGCGCTTCCTCGCACCTCGGGAGAGTCGAGGGCGTCGAGGAGGAGGAGCTCCATCTCCCGCGAGAGGGCGTTCAGCTTGTGAGCCCGCCGGAGCGTCACGAGGGCAACGCCTCCGTCGACATGCACGGTCACGGCCCCGTCCGAACCTTCGCGCTCGTCTCGTCGGGGTGCCCCTTCTTGCGCGGCGGCCATCCAAGCCTCCTCTCTCAGATCACTCCTGCCGCCCGGAGCGAGGCGATCTCCTCGTCCCCGACGCCCATCCAGGAGAGAACCTCCTCGGTGTGCTCTCCGAGCCGCGGCGGGGGAAGCCTGACGTCTGCCGGGATCATCGAGAGCTTCACGGGGCTCCCGACCATCGGTATCCTGCCTGCTTCCGGATGCTCGGCGAAGACCTTCATCGAGCGGGCGATCGTCTGCGGGTGGTCGAAGGCCGCCCCGTAGTCGAGGACCGGCGCCGCCGGTACGCCGGCGGCATTCAACCGCTCGGACCAGACGGCCGCCGGCAGCGTCGTCGTCACCTTCTCGATCATCCCGACGAGATCACAGCGGTGCTCGAGCCTTCTCGCGTTGGTAGAGAAACGGCTGTCTCTCGCCCACTCGGGGTGCCCGAGAACCTCCGTCGCGGCGCGCCACTGGCGGTCCGAGAGCGCCGCCAGGGCAACGTGGCCGTCCGAGGTGGCGACGGCTTGGTAGGGAGCGCTCATGCGGTGAGCCGAGCCGTGCCGGCCAGGCGTGGCCCCGCGCCACCACAGCTCGGTGGCCTCCCAGAGCGAGAGGCCGAGGCCGGCTTCGAAAAGGCTCGTCTCGACGCGCTGGCCCCGTCCGGTCCGTTCACGCTCGGTGAGCGCCGCGAGGATGCCGATGAGACAGTAGAGGCCGGCGGCGACGTCCGTGACGGCGACGCCGGCCTTCAGCGGGGGACCGTCGGGTTCGCCGGTGACGCTCATGATGCCGCTCAGGGCTTGGGCCATGATGTCGTAGCCGCCCTCCCCGGCGAGCGGACCCGTGGCGCCGTAGCCGGAGATCGAGGCGTACACGAGCCGGGGGTTGATCTCGCTCAGCCGTTCGTAGCCGACTCCAAAACGATCGGCCGTTCCCGGCCGGAAGCTCTCGATCAGCACGTCGGAGCGCTCGGCGAGGCGGCAGAGGAGGGCGACGGCCCTCGCGTCGTGCAGGTCGAGGGTCACGGAACGCTTATTGCGGTTGACGGCAAAGAAACCAGCAGCCTGCCAAGTGTCCTCGGGCTCGCCGCGACTCGAGTCCCCGCGGCCGGGCTGCTCGACCTTGATCACGTCGCAGCCGAGATCTCCGAGCATCATGGCGCAGTAGGGGCCGGCGAGCACCTGGCTCAGCTCGAGAACCCGGACGTGCTCGAGACCGGCCATCGCGTCGTGACCATAGACGAGAACCGCCGGCTCCCGGCAACTTGGAGCGGGAGAGCCTGCCGGGGCCCCGACTATCCTTCACCTATGAAAGAGGCCGAAGCCGGCTCAGAGCCACATCCGAACCCCGCCCTCTTCGACGCCGTCGTCAACTTGTCGAAGCGCCGCGGTTTCGTCTTCCCTTCCGCCGAGATCTACGGAGGCATCCGCTCTACCTACGACTGGGGACCGCTCGGCGCGCTCCTTCTGAGAAACGTCCGCGAGGCGTGGTGGAGGGCAATGGTCCAAGAGCGCGACGACGTCGTCCCGATCGACGCCGCCGTACTCACGAATCCCAAGGTGTGGGAGGCCTCCGGCCACCTGGCGACGTTCACCGACCCCCTCGTGGACTGCCGGAGCTGCAAGGAGAGGTGGCGGGCGGACGAGATCGAGGGTCGTTGCCCGAACTGCGGCTCGACGGACCTGACCGAGGCGAGGCCATTTCACTTGATGTTCAAGACGTTCGTCGGACCGGTCGAGGACGAGGCTGCCATCGCCTACCTGCGACCTGAGACGGCGCAGGGGATGTTCGTCAACTTCTTGAACGTCCTCCAGACGACCCGCAAGCGCCCGCCCTTCGGGATCGCTCAGATCGGACGCTCCTTTCGCAACGAGATAACGCCCGGGAACTTCGTCTTCCGCACCCGGGAGTTCGAGCAGATGGAGATGGAGTTCTTCGTCCCCCCGGAAGAGGGGCAGAAATGGTTCGACTACTGGTGCGAGCAGCGCCTCAGCTGGTACCGCCGCTACGGCATCGCCGACGCGATGCTCCGGCTGCGCCAGCACGAGGCCGAGGAGCTCTCGCACTACTCGGCCGCGACGGCCGACATCGAGTTCCTCTTTCCCTGGGGCTGGGGTGAGCTCGAGGGGATAGCCAACCGCACGGACTACGACCTGAAGGCTCATTCCAAGCATTCGGGCGTGAAGCTCGAGTACTTCGACCAGGCCTCGGGCGAGCACTACACGCCGTACACGATCGAACCGGCGGCAGGGCTGACGCGCACGGCGATGGCGTATCTTCTCGCCGCCTACGACGAGGACGTCGTCGCCGGCGAGCGGCGGACGGTGCTCCGGCTCCATCCTCACCTCGCCCCGTACCAGGTGGCGGTGCTCCCACTCTCCAAGAACGAGGCGCTGACCCCGCTTGCTCGCGAGGTCCTGCGCACCCTCCAGCGCCGTCTCGTGTGCGAGTACGACGAGACGCAGGCGATCGGCCGGCGCTACCGGCGCCAGGACGAGATCGGCACTCCTTACTGCGTGACAGTCGACTTCGACTCCCTCGAAGACCACGCTGCCACGATCCGTGACCGCGACTCGACAGAGCAGGTGAGGGTGCCGATCTCCGAGCTGAGTGGCCGGCTCGCCGAGCGACTAGACAGCGCCACCGGCTGAGCCACCGCTCCGGGACCGCTCTTCGGGACCGTCCGTCCGTTCATCGGGCCCGTTCTTCGCGCCCGTTCTTCGGGCGGGACGCGCCCTCGTTAGGCTCGGGCGAGATCAGCTTGGCGGACCTCCACACGAGAGAGAGACCACATGGGCTACACCTTCGACTTCGACCACGAGCACGAGCGCCCTCCGATGGAGATGAAAGACCTCCTCGGGGGAAAGGGGGCCAACCTGGCGGAGATGTCGTCCGTCCTCGGCCTGCCCGTCCCCTACGGCTTCACGATCTCGACGGAGGCCTGCAGGTCCTACATGAAGACAGGCTGGCCGGACACGCTCACGCGTGAGGTCGAGACGCACCTCGACCGCCTCGAGGAGCAGATGGGCCGAGTGCTCGGGGACGCGGGCGACCCGCTTCTCGTCTCGGTCCGTTCCGGGGCGACGTTCTCGATGCCCGGGATGATGGACACCGTCCTCAACCTCGGCCTCAACGAGCAGTCCGTGGAAGGGCTGGCCAAGCAGACCGGGGACGAGAGGTTCGCCTTCGACTCCTACCGGCGTCTCGTCCAGATGTACGGACGGATCGTCCTCGGCATCGCCGGCGAGGCGCTCGAAGAGCCACTGGAGCGCGTAAAGAAGGGCCGCGGTGCCCGTTCCGACGCCGAGATCCCGGCGGACGCACTGCGCGAGCTGGTCGGCGAGCTGAAGGAGGTCGTCCTCGCAAAGACCGGGAGCGCTTTCCCGGAGAAGCCGGCCGAGCAGCTGCGCGGCGCCATCGAGGCCGTCTTCAAGTCATGGGAGAGCCCGCGGGCGCGGGCCTACCGGGCCCGGGAGCGCATCCCTCACGACCTCGGCACCGCCGTCAACGTGCAGGCGATGGTCTTCGGGAACCGGGACGAGAGCTCGGGCACCGGGGTGGGCTTCACCCGCGATCCTGCAACCGGCGCCCAGGGCGCCTACGGCGACTTCCTCGTGAACGCCCAGGGCGAGGACGTGGTCGCCGGCATCCGCAACACCGAGCCTCTGGCGGCGATCGATGGTCGCTTTCCTGAGATCTACGCGGAGCTCTTGGGCATCTTCTCCCGGCTCGAAGCCCATTACAGGGACATGTGCGACACCGAGTTCACGATCGAGCAGGGAAAGCTCTGGATGCTCCAGACGAGGGTCGGGAAGCGGACGGGGCGGGCGGCGCTGCGCATGGCCGTGGACATGGTGGGAGACGACGCCATCAGGCTCACGCACGCCGAGGCCGTCCAGCGGATCACGGCCGACCACATCGACCAGGTGCTCCACCCGCAGTTCAAGGAGACCGCCGGCAAGGTGCTGACCAAGGGCCTCGGTGCCTCTCCTGGGGCGGCAGTAGGCGCCGTCGTCTTCACGGCGGACGACGCCGCCGCCAAGGCGGCGGCCGGCACTGCGGTCATCCTCGTCCGCAACGAGACGAGCCCGGAGGACGTCCACGGCATGCTCGCCGCCCAGGGGATCCTGACTGCGCGGGGCGGGCTCGTCTCGCATGCCGCCGTCGTGGCCCGCGGCTGGGGCAAGCCCGCGGTCGTGGGGGCCGAGAAGGTCAGCATCAACGCCTCCGGCCGCTCCTTCACCGTCGGCGACGCCACCATCGCCGAGGGCGACGTCATCTCGATCGACGGCAGCTCCGGCGAGGTCGTCGTGGGGGCTGTCGAGCTGACGGCGGCAGAGCCCCCCGTCGAGCTCGAGGAGATCCTCGCCTGGGCCGACGAGATCCGGGGGGACGCCCTCGGGATCCGGGCCAACGCCGACAACGGCCCGGACGCCGCCAACGCCCGCAGGCTCGGGGCGAAGGGCATCGGGCTCTGCCGCACAGAGCACATGTTTCTTGGTGAGGAGCGTCTCCCGATCGTGCGCCGCATGATCCTCGCCGACACCGAGGAGGAGGAGACGGCAGCCCTCGAGGAGCTCCGACTGGCGCAAAGGGCCGACTTCATCGAGGTCCTCGAGGCGATGGACTCGCTTCCCGTCGTCGTCAGGCTCCTCGACCCCCCTCTGCACGAGTTCCTGCCCGACGTGGAGAGCCTCGCCCTGAAGGACGCGACCGAAGGGCTCTCGGGGGAGGAGCGGCGGCTACTCGACGCCGCCCGCGCCTGGCGGGAGGAGAACCCGATGCTCGGCACCCGGGGAGTGCGCCTCGGGGTGCTCAAGCCCGGCCTCTACGAGATGCAGGTGCGTGCCCTGATGGAAGCCGCCCTCGAGCGGGTGGACGCCGGCGGCCATCCCGTCGTGGAGGTGATGATCCCGCTCACGATCGCACGGGAGGAGCTCGCCCTCGCGAGGTCCTGGGTGGAGAAGGCGGTCGAGGAGTCGGCCGGTGCGGCCGCTTCGGGCGAGGCGATCGAGGTCGCCATCGGGACGATGATCGAGACCCCCCGTGCCGCCCTCGTGGCCGGCGAGATCGCCGAGGTCGCCGACTTCTTCTCGTTCGGCACGAACGACCTCACCCAGATGACGTTCGGTTTCAGCAGGGACGACGTCGAGGGGCGGATGATGACCGCCTACCTGGAGCAAGGCCTTCTCCGGGCCAACCCGTTCGAGAACGTCGACCCCGTCGGGGTGGGCGAGCTCGTGCGCATGGCGGTGAAGGCCGGGCGAGCGACGAAGCCGGAGCTCAAGTGCGGGGTCTGCGGCGAGCACGGCGGCGACCCGCCATCCATCGACGTCTTCTACAGAGCGGGCATCGACTACGTGAGCTGCTCTCCCTACAGGGTGCCGATCGCCCGGCTCGCGGCCGCCCAGTCCGTTCTCGCCGGAGGCTGAGCCGCCGGAGGCTGAGCCGCCGGAGGCGACCGCTCGCGTCGCGCACGCGTCGCCGTTCCCCATCAGGTCACCGTGGCAGCGCCAGGGGCGCGCCAGCTACACCCAAGAGGTACCGTCAAGCCGTATGGCGATCCCCCGCGACGACGTGCAGGCGGTACGGGCCGCCACGGATATCGTCGCCCTCGTAGGGGAGTACACACCGCTCAAGCGGGTCGGCCGGCGCTTCACGGGCCTCTGTCCCTTCCATGCGGAGAAGACGGGCTCGTTCAGCGTGAACGGAGAGGAGGGCCTCTACTACTGCTTCGGCTGCCAGGCGGCGGGGGACGCGATCTCCTTCCTTCGCGCAGTCGAGGGGTGCACCTTCGTCGAGGCGGTCGAGAGGCTCGCCGGGCGAGTCGGCATCCACGTCCGCGACGAGTCGGACGAGAAGGACCGGTTGGCCCGCGACAAGCGGGGGGCGCTCTATAGCGCCATGGAGGAGGCGGTCGCCTTCTACCACAGCCGGCTCGTCAAGCACCCTGACGCCGCCCGGGCGCGGCAGTACCTGCGTTCGCGGGGACTCGACGGCGACGCGGTGCGCAGGTTCCGCCTCGGCTGGGCACCCGAGGGAGGAAGCGAGCTCGTCCGCAACGTCAAGTCGAAGCCGGACGCTCTCGCCGGCGCCGGGCTCGCCACACAGGGGAGCTACGGGCCGCGGGACTCCTTCCGGGGGCGGGTCGTCTTCCCGATCTTCCAGACCGACGGCAAGGCGATCGCCCTCGGCGGCCGTCTCGTGCCGGGCATCGGCGACGGCAACGGTCCGAAGTACCGGAACTCGCCCGAGACGGCCATCTACCAGAAACGCTCGACGCTCTACAGCCTCAACCTCGCCCGGCAAGAGATCGTGCGTACCGGCGAAGTCATCGTCTGCGAGGGCTACACCGACGTCATCGGCCTCTTCCGCGTCGGCCTGCAGAGGGCGGTCGCCACCTGCGGCACGGCCCTTACCGAAGAGCACTTCAAGCTGCTCGCCCGCTTCGGGCGGCGGATCGTCCTCGCTTTCGACGCCGACAGCGCTGGGTGGTCGGCTGCGGAACGTTTCTACGAGTGGGAGCGGCGGCACGAGATCGAGGTGGCGGTGGCCGAGCTACCCGCAGGGAGCGACCCCGGCGAGCTCGCGTCAACCGATCCCGGCAAGCTCCGGCAGGTTGTGGCTGAGGCGCGGTCCTACCTCGACTTCCGCCTCCGGCAGTCACTGGCCCGGGAGGACCTGCGCTCGCCTGAGGGAAGGGCGCGGGCAGCTGGCGCCGCCGTCGCCGTCCTGGCCGAGCACCCGAACGTCCTCGTGCGAGAGCAGTACCTCGTAGAGGTGGCCGACCGCACCCGCATGGACGCCGAGCGCTTGCGGCCGCAGCTGGCCGAGGCCATCGCCGGCAGAGGGGCGGGGCACCGCAAGCAGGCGCCGCCCGCCGCCGCGAACGGCACGATGGCCGCCAACGCAGCTCGCAAGAGCCCCCCACCGACAGCCGGGCAGCGAGCCGGTCGGGATGCCCTCGCCCTCGCCATCCACCTCCCCGCCAAGATGGCGGGACGTCTCGACGAGTGCCTCTTCGCCGATCCCCTCCAGCAAGAGGCCTATCGAGCCCTCGACTCTGCCAAGAGCCTTCACGAGGCGATCGAGGGGGCTGACGACGAGGTGGCCCGCCTCCTGGTCGAGCTTGCCAACGTCGACCCTGAGGTCAGTGTCGGCCAGGCAGTCGTGGCGCTCGTGCGGGCACGTGGGCAGCAGGGAGTCGCCGACCTGGAGGCGCAGGTCCGCCAGGCACAGGCGTCCGGCGAGGAAGAGCGGTTGCTCGACAAGGGGGCGGAGGTCGCGTGGCTCAAGTCGGAGCTGGAGATCTTCTCCGAAGTCGGTGCGGGAGAGAATCCGCCCGAACAGGTGACCGAAGCGGCCGGGCGGTTGGTAGCGTGGCTGGTGCAGCGCGGAGGGGAGGCGACATGACTGCTGCCGAGAGGACGCGAGTGACCGCCAGCGCGGGTAGGGCCGCCGCCGAGACGGAGGCGCAGCATGACAGGCTCCCGGGCCCGGAGCTGGATCGCCGCCGACCGCGGCCCCTCGAGGCTCTCACGCTCGCCGCCGAGCACCACGGCTCCGGGATAACCGGTACTGATCCCGTGCGTGCCTACCTGCGGGAGATCGGGCGCGTCTCGCTTCTCACGCCCGAGCTCGAGGTCCTTTGCGCCAAGCAGATCGAAGAAGGCGTCGAGTCCGCCGCCATCTACGAGTCCTGGAAGGCCGAAGGCATACTCGACGACGTCCCGGACCACGAGCGCCACGCCATCGAGTGCGCCATCGAGGACGGGCAGGAGGCGAAGGAGCTCCTCATCGAGGCCAACCTCCGCCTCGTGGTCTCGATCGCGAAACGGTACCGCAACAGGGGAATGGCGTTTCTCGACCTCATCCAGGAGGGCAACCTCGGGTTGATGAGGGCGGTCGAGAAGTTCGACCACCGGCGCGGGTTCAAGTTCTCGACCTATGCGACGTGGTGGATCCGCCAAGCCATCACGCGTGC
>JASHRK010000141.1 GCA_030037405.1 Acidimicrobiales bacterium
AGCAAGCGCCGCCCGCCCCGCTGCGAGGCGCTTCAAGTCGTCTCCCAGCAGGTGGGCGCGCCAGCCAGATGTCAGCCGGCCCACCGGTCTCGCCTGGAAGAAGGCCACGAGATCGGCCCTCGTGGCAAGGATCGCCGGGTCGATCCCGAGCTCGGCGGCGCGCTGGCCGGCGTAGGCGCTCGCGAGCACGACGGCGGGCCGGTTGGGACGCTCGAGGTGGTGGGATGGCGGGAGGCAGACGAGGGCAGGATCGAGCGCCTTGCCGCGGGCGACGGCCTCGAGAAGCTCGTCCCCGGCCGTCCCGGCGAGGTGGCGGCCGTCCACCCCTCGGGTACGGACCAGCTCCTCCCGGCTCGTCGGTTGACGCTGTGCCACCGTCATGACGCCGAGGTCGGACAGGACGAAACGCACGGGCAGGTCGAGGCGCTGCGCTCTCTCCTCCCGCCAGGCTGCGACAGCCTGGGCGACCGAGCGGTTGGTGCCCCGCAGCTGGCGGTTGTGGGGCAATCGCCACCATGCTTGCTCGGGCACCGTCTCGGAGCGGTCCTTGGCAAGGAGGATGGCGCACTCCTCCGCCGCCCACTCTGCCCTGCCCGCCTTCTCCAGCCTCGTGGCGATGGCCGCTTTCAGCTCGAGCAGGTGAGCGACGTCTCCGGCGGCATAGGCGAGCTGCGTCTCGGAGAGCGGGCGGCGCGTCCAGTCGGCGAGCTGGTCCCCCTTGTTCAGGTGCACCTTGAGCAACGCCTCGGTCAGCGTGGCGAGCGACGCCGACTGGTAGCCGAGGAACCCGGCGCACACCTGGGAGTCGAACATCCTCTTCGGGACGGCACCGCATGCCCGCTGGAGCACCTCCAGGTCCTGGTCGGAGGCGTGAAGAATGGCGAGGGCATCGCTCTCGAACACCCGAGCCATCGAGGAGACGTCGACGGCGAGCGGGTCGACGATCGCTATCCGCCCGTGCCAGGCCACCTGCACGAGCGCCAGGTGGGGGTAGTAGGAGCGCTCCCGATGGAACTCGGTGTCGATGGCGAACTCGTCGGCGGCAGCGAGCTCGTCGACGAGCGCGTCGAGCTCGGAGCTGGTGGAGAGCACGACCTGCTTCATCCTCCGTAGCTCATCCTCGTGTCCTCCATGCGAAGGATCGCCTCGAGAGACGCTCCGCCCGCGAGCTCGCCCCCACCCGCCGCCTCGCTCCCACCGGTGCCCTCGCCCGCATCGACGACCTCCCCGACGAAGACGGTGTGGCTGCCGGCGTCCACGCAGTGCCTGACCTCGCAGTCGAGCCATGCGACGGCGGAGGCTGCAATCGGCGCCCCGGTTGCAGCCGTCACGTACGAGACGCCGTTCAGCGTCCGTGCCTCTGGGTCGTGGGCGGCCGGCTTGACGAACTTGCGCACAAGGGCGCGGTCGTCTCGCCCGAGGAGAGAGATCGCAAACCGCCCGGAGTCGGCGAGGAGGACGTGACTGAAGGCAAGGCGGTCGACGGAGATGGCTATGTGTTTTGGGGCGACGGAGACCTGTGTGAGCCAGTTGAGAGTCATCAGATTGCGTCGCGTCCTCTCGGCACCGACCGTGCCGAGGAGATAGAGGCCGCTCGGAAGCGCCCAGAGGACGCGGCGGCGCATCCTGTCGTAGTCCTCGTGATCGACCCCGTCGGGGAACGGCCCGACCAGGTCGCCTTGGCTCGGCATGGCGCCACCCTAGTTACGGAGCACGCCGAGACGCCTCATGATCAAGTCCGCCGCCGCCAGCTCCCGCAGGCCGCTGCGGGTCTCGGCGAGAGCCCGAGTGGCGCCGGCCGACTTCGTCGAGCTGGCGACGGCGCAGCGCTCGGCGGCGCCGAAGAAGTCCTCCATCGAATGGTTGAGGTCCCTCGTCAGCTGCCGATCCGGGGTCACGAGGGTCGAGTAGAGGGTGCCGGCGTCGGACGAGAGGCCGCCGCACACGGTCCTCAGCTCTTTGGCCGTCCCCTTCGCGACGGCGAGCTCCAGGCTGTGGGCGTCGGCGAGCACCTGGTTGCGGTTGGTCACGTAGGTGTTCTGCGACGCCCACGAGCGCACCTGCTGGGCGAGGGTGCCGCTGTAGCCGCAAGCGGCCAGCGCCATCGACGCCAGCGCCGTCGCGAGGACGGCCGGGACGAACCCTGCTCGATGCCTTCTGGCTCGGTGCCGCTCGCTCTCTCTCACTCGAAACGCAGCAGGTGGTACTCACGCCGCCCTCTCCTCAGAACGACGTACCGCCCGTAGAGAAGGTCGTCGGCGACGACGGCACCGTCCTCGGCCGAGCGCCGGCGGTTGTTCACGTATGCGCCCCCCTGGGCGATGGCGGTGCGGGCGGCACCCCGCGACTTCGCCAGCCCGGAGGTGGCGAGCAGCTCGGCGAGATCGGCCCCCTTCCCCTCGAGCACTGACTTCGGCATGACCGAGCTCGGAGCATCCGCGAAGACGTCGAGGAGGAGCGATTCGTCGAGAGAGACGATCTCCTCGCCGTAGAGAGCGGCCGCCGCCTTCTCTGCCCGTGCCGCCTCCTCGCCCCCGTGCACGAGGGTGCACACCTCCGAGGCGAGGGCGTGCTGGGCGGCGCGGCGCTCGGGGTGGTCTTGCGTCGCCCTGTCGAGGGCGGCGATCTCCTCGTGGGCGAGAAACGTGTAGTAGCGGAGCAGCTGGCCGACCTCGTCGTCCCCCTTGCGCACGAAGTACTGGTAGAGCGAGTAGGGCGAGGTGCGCCGGGGGTCGAGCCAAGAGACCTCGGAGCGGTCGCTCTTGCCGATCTTCGAGCCGTCCGAGCGGGTGAGGAGCGGCCAGGTGAAGGCGTGCGTGTCCGCCTGGCGAACCTTTCTCGTGTACTCCATGCCCATCGTGATGTTGCCCCACTGGTCGCTCCCGCCGATCTGCAGGCGACAGCCGTAGTGGTCGTGGAGGTGGAGGTAGTCGCAAGCCTGGAGGAGCATGTAGCTGAACTCGGTGAAGGAGATCCCCTGCTCGGCCCGCTCGAAGCGCGCTTTCACCGACTCTTTCGCCACCATCTGGTTGACCGTGAAGTGCTTTCCCACGTCCCGGAGGAAGTCGACGAGGCGGTAGCTGTCCAGCCACTCGGCGTTGTTGAGCAAGAGGGCCGGGCCGGCGCCGTTCGAGCTCGAGCCGGAGAAGTCGAGGAGCCCTTCGAGCTGGCGGCGAATTCCGGCGACGTTGGCCTCGACCTGCTCCCTCGTGAGCAGTGGCCGCTCGAGGTCGCGACCACCGGGGTCTCCGATGAGGCCGGTGCCCCCGCCGGCGAGGGCGATCGGCCTGTGCCCCGCCTCCTGGAGGCGACGGAGCGTGACGACGCCGATGAGGTGGCCGACGTGAAGGCTGTCCGCTGTCGGGTCGATCCCGAGGTAGGCGGTCACCCGTTGCGTGTCGAGGACGGGACGGAGGCCGGCGCTCTCCTGGGCTATCAAGCCTCGAAAGTCGAGGTCTTCGGAGAGGGTCGTCACCCTTCTAGCGTGCCACGCCCGCGCCCGGCTCCGGCACCAAGCGCCCGCGACCGCTAGGTTCTCGTCGATGACAACTGCGCCCCTGACCACTGCCCCCGACTGGTCAGCCCTCTCCCGGCGGCTGACAGACGCCCTCCATCTCTCGGTGCCGCCGATCTTCCTCGCCTTCGACGAGGCGGAGCGGGACGACCTCCCCCACTTCGCCAAACCGATGAGCGAGCCGGCCGCCGACGGTCGCCATGGCCGTGTCCCCGCCTCCTGCGTCTTCTGGGTCGAGGCGGCGACGGTCTCGGCACCTTTCACGACCGTCGCCGAGGACCACGGCAACTGCTCGGTCGGCGTCTTCACCCACGGCTTCCAGGAGCTCGACGTCACGAAGGACGACGTGGCCACCCTCCTCGGGAGCGGTTGGGTTACCCCCGAGATGGTGCCTGGCATCCCGTCGGTCTCCGAGAGGCCGGCGTCGATCAGCTACGGCCGCCTCGACGAAGTCCCTGCCGAGGTCGAACCCGACGTCGTCATGCTCCGGGTGAGCGGGCGCCAGCTCATGGTGCTCTCGGATGCGATCCCCTCCCTCTCCATCCAGGGGAAGCCCCAGTGCCACATCGTGGCCCTCGCCAAGGAGCACAAGCGCCCCGCCGCCAGCGTCGGCTGCGCCCTCAGCCGTTCCCGCACGGGAATGAAGCCGGAGGAGATGACCTGCGCCCTCCCGGCCGAGCAGCTCGCCTCGCTCGTCGACTCCGTGGAGCGCACGGCGGCAACCGACTCCGTCGTGGC
>JASHRK010000142.1 GCA_030037405.1 Acidimicrobiales bacterium
AAGGCTCGAGCGCCCGAGACCGGCAACCTCGTGCGACTCGTCGAAGAAGAAGAGATCGGGCCGCTCATCGACGCAGCGGCCGCAGAGGACGCAACGGCCCCGATCGAGGCGAACCTCGTCCCCTTCCGCCACGATGGCACCCGTCGGGCAGCGCGCCGCCACCTCTCCGGCCTCGCCTCCGTGAAGAGGGGCTCGCACCGACACCGACGCTCGAAAGCCCGGCCCGTAGCCGTCGGGGCGCCGCGGGTAAGGCGTCGTGACGATGCCTTCGCGAAGCCCGCGGAGCACCCACGGCATCAGCCTGCCACCCCGGCGATCGAGAGACCGAAGCTCGCCTCGATGAAGACGAAATCGGTCAGGATGTCGCCCCGGAACGCGTCAGGCAGGAGGGCGAGATTGTGGAAGGAAGCCGTCCGCGCCTTGACCCTCGTGAGCCGCCCCCCTGAAGCTTCGACGGCGTAGACGAGCTCTCCCTGCGGTGCCTCCACGGACGAGACGGCAAATCCCTCCGCCGCCGGCAGCTCGGCGCGCCACGCGGCGGGCCCGTCCGGCTCGCCGAGCTCCTCCAGCTCGTCGAGAGCCTGGCGGACGAGATGGAAGGCGCCGGAGATCTCCTCGAGACGGACCGCTTGGCGTGAGAGGGCGTCGCCTTCCTCTCGCGGCTCCGCCGGCTCGAAGCCGAGGAGCTCGTAGGCGCCGTAGGGGCGCTCGACACGGACGTCGCCCCTCTGCCCCGAGCCCCGCCCGACCGGCCCGAGCGCTCCGTGGGCGGCGGCCACCGGAGGGGGCAGCACCCCGGTCCCCCGGAGCCGGTCGAGAAACGACGGCGTCGCCATGAGCGAGAGGCAGTCCTCCCCCAGCCCGACCTCGAGGTTGTTGACCGCCGCGAGCGCCTCTCCCGGGACCATGAGAGGCTCTCCGGTCACGCCGCCGGGCACGATCACGCCGCGGGAGAAGCGATGACCGCACAGCTGAGCCCGCAGGCGCATGAGCCTCTCTTTGTGGAGGCTCATGCGAGCGTAGGCGACAGCCTGCCCGGCGCCCTCGGTATGGCGGATCATCGAGTCGAGATGGCAGGCGACCCGTTCGAGCTCGGCGTGGACGAGGCGGAGGAGGCTTGCCGCCGGAGGGGCGGCGACGCCGGTCAGGGTCTCGAGCGCCTGCGAGAGGGCGAGGGCGTGGGCGGCCGAGGCGGTGCCCTCGACCCGCTCCGCCACGAGGACGGCGTCCTCCGGGTCGAGATCGCAAAAGCGGTCGTCGACGCCGCGATGCTTGTAGTGGACACGTGTCCGGAGGTGGGCGATGTCTTCGCCGTAGCTCTCGACGAGGTACTCGAGCGACTCGAAGACGCCCGAGCGTACGGGGCCGTAGGGAATCGTGAACATTCCCTCCCCCGCCACATGGGCGGGAAGGGGGGAGGGGTCGATCTCGAGGCTGCCCGCCACCGGTCGGCCAAGACCGTCTCGGCTCCCGCCCGGCCGCGGCCTCCAGGGCTCATCGCCTGCGAGGGGAAGGACGAGAGGAACCGGGCGCGGGTGGTCGATCGGCACGAGCCCGTGGAGGTCGCGAAGCTCTCTCTCGTACCAAGCAGCGGCGGGAAGAAGCGGGGTGAGCGACGGGTAGGCGGTGACGCCCGGTGGGAGCTCGCACTCGAGCACGTCGATGCCGCCACGGCTCGCGAGCAGCACTCGCAGGAGCGTCGAGGAGTCCTCCTCTGCCCAAGCCACAAGGCCGGCGAAACGACTGCCGTTGGCGACGCGGCCGGCCACCGTGCCCGCGAGCTCTCCCGGCTCGATCCTCTCGGCGGTCGTGCTCGCTCCCGCCGTCATCGGACGCCTCCGCCCACCCCGCAGGTCATCGGGCGCCTCCGAGCTCGCCGGCGGCATGCGTGATCAGCTCGGACAGCTGGCTCGGCGGGTGCACGCCGAGGACCACGAGGGCGATCATGCCGACCACCATCGCTCCCACCATCCAGGCGCTCGTCTCCCCGCGGACCGTGCCCTCGGGCATGGGAGTGAGCATCGCCTCGCTCGCGTGCCAGGAGAGCCCGAGAAACGCCACGGTGACGAGCACGACGAGCACGGCCGAGAGGGCGGTCGCCTGCGAGCTGAGCCCACCTTCGACGATGAGGAACTCGCTCCGGAAGAGGCCGAAGGGGGGCATGGCGGACAGCGCCAGCACGGCAAGGAGGAGCATCGGGCCGCTCCAGGGGAGGGCGCTTACCACCCCGCGGACCCGGTGCAGCTCCTTCGTGCCGAATTTCCTCACGACGCTGCCCGCCCCGAAGAACGCCGTCGACTTGCCGGCGGCGTGGGCGAGGACATGGAGGAGGACTCCGACGACGGCAACGGGCGCCGAGAAGCTCATCCCGATGGCGAGGATCCCCATGTGCTCGACGCTCGAGTAGGCGAGGAGACGCTTCAGGTCACGCTGGTCGGCAAGGTACAAGGCGGCGAGGCCGAGCGAGGCAAGGCCGAAGACGAGAAGCACGTCTCGGGGGAACGCCGGCCCGACGGCACGCACCGACACCTCGTAGAAACGGAGTATGGCGTAGAAGCTGACCGTGAGCAGGGCCCCGGAGAGCAGAGCCGACACAGGCGTCGGGGCCTCCGAGTGGGCGTCCGGCAGCCAGGTGTGCACGGGAACGAGGCCCATCTTCGTGCCGAAGCCGAGCACGGCGAGGCCGAAGGAGAGGCGGACGACCTCGGGCGAGAAGCCGTGGGCGGCGCCGAGCAGCTTGGCGTAGAACAGCTCGTTGGAGCTGCCGAGCGCCGAGGTGCCGGCATAGTACATGACAAGGGTGGCAAGGAGGGCGATGCCGAGTCCCATGGAGGCGATGAGGACGTACTTCCAGGCCGCCTCGACGGCGCCGTCTGTGTCGTCGATGGCGACGAGGAGGGCGGAGACGACGGTCGTCACCTCGATAGCGACCCACAGCAGCGCCAGGCTCCCCATGAGCGGAGCCGCCACCATCGCCCAGGCGAAGAGGTTGAGACCGGCGAAGAAACGCCGCGTGTACCGCCTCGCCTCGGGCGTCTCCTCTCCCTGCCTCACGTAGCCGAGACTGAAGACGGCGGTCGCCGCATAGAGAAAAGCCACGGCGAGAAGGAAGACGATCGAGAGAGAGTCGGCCCTCAGCCAGCCGCCGAAGGCCGCCGTCACTCCTGTCGAGGGCACGAGGGCGAGCGCCAGGGCGAAGGTGGCGACGCCGCTTACAAGAGTGAGGGCTCTGGTGAGAGCCGGCCGGGCCCACCAGGAGGAGAGGGACGCGGCGAGGGGGAGCACCAGGAGGGCGACGAGGACGCCTGCCATCTCTAGCCACGCAGCCTTTCGAGATGGCGGGTCGACAGCGTGGCGGCCCGGCCGTGGTGGACCCGCATCAAGAGGCCGAAGACGACGACGGCGACGAGAAGGTCGAAGAGGAAGGCGACCTCGGCGATGAAGGGCAGGCCGGCCGCGAGCACGAGGCTCGCCACCGAGACGCCGTTCTCGAGGGAGAAGAAACCCACCGCTTGCGACACGACGTCGGAGCGGACGATCACGAGCAGGAAGGCGACGAGCACGACGGCGGCGGCAAGGGCGAGCGCCGGGAGGGGGAGCGACTTCGAATGGATGGGCATCCCTTCGACGACGAAGACTCCGAAGACGGAGAGCACGATGGCGCAGAGCACCATCGTGGCGACGCCGAAGCGATGGCTCCCTGCAAGATCGCCCCGGACTTCTTTGAGGACCCTCATGATGACCGAGGGCACGAGGATCACCTTCAAGAGGAGCGAGAGCCCGGCGAGGACGTAGAGCTCCCCGATATGGCGCGTCGCCGCCACGATGAGGGCAAGGGCGCTGACCGAGAGCGACTGGAAGGCGTAGAGCCGCACCTGGGAACGGGAGAGCCCGGCTCGGAACATCGCGTACTGGCTGAGGAGCACGAGGACGGCGACGGTCTCTGCCCCGTCGGTGACGGTCGACGGGGCGGCGACGAGCGTCGCGAACACGTGCATCTCAGCGGCCCACCAGATAGAGGACGAGAACGGCGAGGACAGCGATGAGGAAGGCCGCCGCCATGAACTCGGTGATCTTGAAGAGCCGCAGCTTCGAGAAGCTGTTGTCGATGACGGCGAAGACCGCACCGATCCCGAGCGCCTTGCCGAGGAACACCGGTATGGCGAGGAGCACCGCCCCGAGCTGCCCCGAGCCGGCAAGACCCCAGGGCGCCACGAAGACGTTGATCAAGATCACGTAGAGGATCATCTGTTTCATGGCCGAGCCCCATTTGAGAAGGGCGAAGGGCGGACCGGAGTGCTCGAGCGTCCGGGCCTCGTCGATCATCCCGAACTCGAGCGTGCTCGCGTGAGTCTCGACCGGGATGCGGCCCGTGTCCGAGAGCACGACGAGGAAGAACGCCAGGGCGGCGAGGAGGTGGGCGGGATGGACGAACTGGGCGAAGGACGAGCGGACGGCGGCGGCCTCGAAGTAGGGCAGGTCGGTCGTCGTGACGAGGGCGACGGTAAAGGTGACGAAGAGGATCGAAGGCTCGATGAGAGCGCCGAAGGTCATCGCTCGGCTGCTCCCGAGCTGGGCGTAAGGACCGCCCGTCTCGGCCGCACCGAGGGCGACGGCGAAACCGGCGAGCGCCAGGATGAAGCCACCGCCGAGGATGTCCCCCATGTACCCGAGCGGGAGGGGGTAATTCGTGAGGACAGGTATGAGGAGGGGAACGGTCAGGTAGCAGGCGATGGCGACGACGGGGCAGACGAGAAAGACGAAGCTTGCGTCCTCGGGCACGAGCGTCTCTTTGCGGAACAGCTTGGCTATGTCGTAGTAGGGCTGGAGGATACGGGGCCCGCGACGACCCTGGAGGCGGGCCTCGAAGTGGGCGATCGCCCCGCTCACGAAGGGCGCGAAGGCGAGGATCGTGAGATCTTGCAGGACCTGGATCTCGGCCGGGTCCAGCTCGGTTCCTGACACCTTTCCTCCACGCAGTGCGATCACGTGCGCAGAGGCCATCAACCATTCGACAGGCGGTTCGAGTCGAGCGAGCTGACACTGATCCGCCGCTTGACCCGCCGGAGCCTCATCCGGCCCCAACAGCCTATCCCAAGTGGGCGTACGGGCACTCCACCATGAAGGCGGCGTTCCAAGGCTCGCTCAAGTCACCTGCCGGCGATGCCGATGAAATGGGTCGGAGACCGTGCGCGAGATTCGTGCACATGCCGTCGAGCAGGCTCATGGGGATGGGGATGAGCAAAGACCAGATCACGGTCGACAGGGAGGATCGCAACTCGTACCTGAGCAACCTCGACGAGGTCTGGGAGACGTGTTGCGCCGCGGTCGAGTCCGCCCGCTCCATGTACGAGGCGACCCTCGACTCGACCCGCGCCACCTACGAGAAGGAGGAAGCCGCAAGCTCCGTCTCCTACGCGACTGCCATCGACGACGCCTGGACCGCCTACAAGGCGAACATCGCCGGTGAGACTCCCGCCGTCACCCGCCGCGAGGCGATCACGGCGGCAAGGGCCATCTACAACGACTGCGCGACGAGGATCCGCCTCGAGCACGAAGAGGCGAGCGCCAGCCGGAGAACCGAGTACCTCCGGGTCCTGCACAGCGCACGCGTCGACTTCGAGACGGAGGTCGACAACGCCATGAACGAGTACAGGACGGCGATCACAGGAGTCGGTGAGCTCTTCGGGGCACCGCTCGGCGCCTCCGGAGACGACGCCGCCGGAGCGACGTCCTCCGGTGGCGACCCTGCCCCGGCGGCCTCCTCGGACGCCGACCCCACCCCGGCAGCGGGCGGCGATCCCACCCCGGCGGCCGGTGGTGACTCCTCCCCGGCGGACTCGTCCGGCGGTGAGCCCGCCCCTGAACCTACTCCCGCCAGAGAGCCAGCCACCCTTTCCCTCGACGCCGACGAGGACGAAGGCACCCTCGACGAGCTGGCCGAGGCCCTCGCATCGAGAAACGGCTGGTCAGTACCTGTGGAGCACAAGAAGAAGGACTAGCGGGAGCACCGACACGACGAGAGCGACCGGTGCCAGCGGCTCTCGACGGCGAAGCGCCCCGACGCTGAGCAGGATCGGGAAGATCCCGAGGAAGAGAAAGTGGGTCACGAGGCCGATAAGCAGGTAGATGGCAGCCATGCTCATCGCCCGGACCGACATGGCGTTCCGGTACTGGTTCGCCCACATCGTCCTCCGCAGCCCGAGACGCGGTCTTTGACCCGGGCCCGAGTACCCCGGCGAGGACTGGTACTGGTAGGGGGTCTGCCAGGAGGCGGGCTCGGACGAGCCGAACGGGAGCTGAGGCGGCGGCGAGCTGACAGGCCAGGGCGGCTGCGGCGAGACCGCAGCCCTCTCCCCCTCCAGCGCAGCCCTCGTGTGCTCGGTCCAACCCTTACCATCCCACCAGCGCAGCTGCGCCGGATCGCTCGGGTCGGTGTGCCAGCCTGCAGGTGGAGTCGTGCTCACAGGACAAGTCTTCTCGGCTATCTCGTCCCCCGCAACGCGGCGGGCGAGATAGTTCCGGATGGAACATTCCGGTAGTAAAGTATTTCCCCATGGGAGAGCTCACTTCGCTGGAGCCCGAGGAACAGCGCGCCGTTCGTGCCTTCGTCCGCTCGGCGAGGCGGCTCTTCGTCCAGCTCGACCGTGATCTCCAGCGCGAGGTCGGTCTCCCGAGGGCCCACTTCGAGATCCTCTGGTTCCTCTACCAGGCTCCCGGGCGAGCGCTTCGCATGAGCGAGCTGGCCGACGCCACCGGTTCGCAGCCGAGCGGCACGACCCACTCGGTCGGTCGCCTCGAGGAGATCGGTTACGTACGCCGCGAGCTCTGCCCGAACGACAGGCGGGGCTGGCTCGCCGTCCTCACCAAGAAGGGCACGGCTGCCATCGAACGAGCAGCTCCCGTGTACGCCTCGAGCCTTCGCCGCCATCTCCTCGCTCCCCTTTCGCCCACCCAGCGCGAGCAGCTCGCCGTCATCGGAGAGACGGTCCTCGACGAGCTCGCCACGACCGCTCTCGTGCCCCAGTGACGTCGCAAGCTCCGGCGTCAGCCACCGTCGGCACGAACGGCAGCGCTCCCGCCGCGGCCACGCACGACAGCTACAAGTGGCTGGCGCTCTCGAACACGACTCTCGGCGTCCTCATGGCCACGATCAACTCGTCGATCATCCTTATCGCCCTCCCGGACATCTTCCGTGGGATCAGGCTCAACCCCCTCATGCCCGGCAACACGAGCTACCTCCTCTGGATGCTCATGGGGTTCATGGTCTGCACCGCCGTCCTCCTTGTGAGCTTCGGCAGGATCGGCGACATGTACGGGCGCGTGCGCATGTACACGATTGGTTTTGCCGTCTTCTCGGTCTTCTCCATCCTCCTCTCGATCACCTGGCTGCACGGCTCTGCCGGAGCCCTCTGGCTGATCCTCATGAGGGTGGGCCAGGGGATCGGCGGCGCCTGCCTCTTCGCCAACTCGGCGCCCATCCTCACGGACGCCTTCCCGCAGAACCAACGAGGGCTGGCGCTCGGCATCAACAGCGTGGCCGCCATCGCGGGCTCGTTTCTCGGGCTCGTGCTCGGTGGCGTTCTCGCGCCGATCGAGTGGCACCTCGTCTTCCTCGTCTCGGTTCCCTTCGGGATCTTCGGCACGGTGTGGGCCCGCCTCAAGCTGCGCGAGCTCTCCACGAAGCACGTCACAAGGATCGACTGGTGGGGCAACGTCACCTTCGCCGTAGGGCTCGTCTCCCTCCTCGTCGCCATCACCTACGGGATCGAGCCCTACGGAGGGCACACGATGGGTTGGACCAACCCCAAGGTGATGGGGGGCCTGATCCTCGGAGTCGCCCTCCTCACGGTCTTCGTGATAATCGAGCGGCACGTCGAGAGCCCGATGTTCAACATGAAGCTCTTCCGCATCAGAGCATTCTCGGCAGGAAACGTCGCCACCCTCCTCGCCGGCATGGGCCGGGGAGGGCTCATGTTCATCCTCATCATCTGGCTGCAGGGCGTCTGGCTGCCGCAGCACGGTTACAGCTTCGCCGTCACCCCACTATGGGCCGGCATCTACATGCTCCCGTTGACCTCCGGCTTCCTCGTCGCCGGGCCGCTCTCCGGCTTTCTCTCCGATCGCTTCGGCGCACGCCCCTTCGCGACCGGGGGCATGGTGCTGGCGGCGCTCAGTTTCGGGCTGCTCGAGGTGCTGCCCGTCAACTTCTCCTATCTCGACTTCGCCCTGCTGCTCTTCCTCATGGGCATCTCGATGGGCATCTTCTCCTCCCCCAACCTGGCCGGCATCATGAACAGCCTCCCTGCGCAGCAGCGTGGCGCCGGGGCCGGCATGTTCACGACCTTCCAGAACTCCTCGATGGTGCTCTCGATCGGCGTCTTTTTCACCCTCATCGTGCTCGGGCTCGCCAGCTCGCTCCCCCACGCCCTCTACGCCGGGCTCGTCCACGCCGGCGTGCCAAGCTCTGCCGCCCACCGGGCGGCTTCTCTCCCGCCGGTGGCGAGCCTCTTCGCCGCCTTCCTCGGCTACAACCCGATCAAGACCCTCGTCGGCCCTGGTCTCGCCCACCTCACCCACAACCGGGTCGCCTACCTGACGGGCCGGGCCTTCTTCCCCCACCTCATCTCGGCGCCTTTCGACTCCGGGCTCGCCGAGGCCTTCACCTTCGCCGTCGGGGCGTGCCTGATAGCAGCCATGGCCTCGTGGATGCGAGGCGGCAAGTTCCACTACGGCGATGAGGCGGCGGCGGTTCCCACCGCCGCCGGGCCAGAAGAGGCGTCCGAGGACCTCGCCGCCAGTCGCGGCTCCTTGGAGCCGGCGGAGCTGAAGGCCTGAGACGCCGGGGCGGGGCGCCAGGGCCCGGGACGGGGCGCCAGGCGCCGGAGCGCTCCGATCGGTCCTACGGAAGATCTTCCGGGCTGTCCCCAAGCAGGTAGCGCGGCCCTGTGCCGAGCAGGGCGGCCGTGTCCTTCGGGTTGTTCAGGGCACAGCGCCGGAGCGACAGGCACCCGCAGCCGATGCAGCTCGTCAACTGGTCGCGCAACCCGACGAGAAGGGCGATCTGCTCGTCGATCCGCGGCCGCCAGTGCCTGGAGAGCACCTCCCAGTCGCGCTTGGTCGGCGTGCGGTTGTCGGGGAGCGACGCCAGCGCCTCGCCGATCTCCTCGAGGCTCAGCCCGACGCGCTGGGCGATACGGACGAAGGCGACGCGCCGCACGACGTCGTGGGTGTAGCGACGCTGGCCGGAGGAGGACCGTTGCGCTCGGATGAGACCGACCTCCTCGTAGAAACGCAGCGTCGACGCCGGGACCCCGCTGCGCGACGCGAGGTCGCCTATCGTCCAACGAGCCTCGGCCACGCAGGCACGATAACTCCGGCATGACCGAGTGAACGACAGCTCGCACACCGGGGAGCTGTAAGGGCTAAGAGCCTCCCTCGGCTGCCTCGTCGGCGACGGCGAGAGCCTCGTCGAGGATCGCCAGCCCCTCGCGGGCCTCTTCGTCGCTTATCGTGCACGGAGGCACGACGTGGAGGCGGTTGTAGTTCGTGAAGGGCAGCAGGCCACGCTCTTTGCACGCCGACACGAGGGCGTCCATAGCAGGGCTCGACCCGCCGTAGGGAGCGAGCGGCTCCTTCGTCTTCCTGTCGCGGACGAGGTCGAGGGCGAAAAAGACGCCGAGGCCGCGCACCTCCCCGATCGACGGGTGGCTCTCGGCGAGGGCCGCCAGACCCGGCCTCAGCACCTCCTCGCCGATACGGGCGGCGTTCTCGACGATCTTCTCCTCCTTCATGGCGTTGATCGTCGCCACGGCCGCCGCGCATGCAAGCGGATGGCCGGAGTAGGTGAGCCCGCCCGGGTAGGGCCTCTTCCCGAAGGTGGCGGCGATCTCGTCCCGGATCACGACCCCGCCGAGGGGAACGTAGCCGGAGTTCACGCCTTTCGCGAAGGTGATGAGGTCGGGAGCCACGCCGTAGTGCTCGAAGGCGAACCACCGGCCCGTCCGGCCGAAGCCTGCCATCACCTCGTCGGCGACAAGGACGATGCCGTTGCGGTCGCAGATCTCCCTCACCCCGGCGAGATATCCGGGAGGTGGCGGCATGATGCCGGCCGTCCCGGGGATCGTCTCGAGGACGATGGCGGCGATGGTGGAAGGACCCTCGAACTGGACGACCTGCTCCAGGTGCTCGAGAGCACGGCTGCACTCCTCCTCTTCGCTCGAGGAGTGGAAGGGCGAGCGGTAGAGGAAGGGCCCGAAGAAGTGGGCGACGCCGGCGCTCCCGTAGTCGTTGCCGATGCGCCGCGTGTCGCCCGTGAGGTTGATCGACGTCGTCGTGCCGCCGTGGTACGAGCGGTAGGTCGAGAGAAGCTTGATCCGCCCCGTGTGGAGGCGAGCCATGCGGGTTGCGTGCTCCACGGCCTCGGTCCCCCCGTTCGTGAAGAAGACCCGGTCGAGACCCTCCGGGGCAAGCTCGCAGACGAGGCGGGCCGTCTCGCTCCGGACGTCGTTGGCGTGGTGAGGAGCGACGGTGCAGAGGCGGTCCGCCTGCTCCTTGATGGCCGCCACGACCTTCGGGTGCTGGTGCCCGATGTTGGTGTTGACGAGCTGGGAGGAGAAGTCGAGGTAACGCTTCCCGTAGTAGTCCCACACGTAGGACCCTTCGGCCCCGGCGATCACCATCGGCTTTATCAGCTCCTGGGCCGACCAGGAGTGGAAGACGTGGGCTCTGTCGGCTGCGTACACCCGGGCTCCCTCAGCCGCCAGCTCGCGGGCGTCCGTGGCGGTCACGAGCTCTGGGGGAAGCCGAGGTCGACGCCGCCGTGGCTCGGGTCGAGCCACCTGCTCGTCACCACCTTCCCTCGGGTGAAGAAACGCACGCCGTCTTCCCCGTAGGCGTGCGAATCGCCGAACAGCGAGCTCTTCCAGCCCCCGAAGGAGTACTGGGCGACCGGCACGGGAATGGGGACGTTGACACCGACCATGCCCACCTCGACCTCGTTCTGGAATCGGCGAGCGGCTCCCCCGTCGTTCGTGAAGATAGCCGTCCCGTTCCCGTAGGGGTTCTCGTTGACGAGACGGAGCGCCGTCTCGTAGCTCTCGACCCGGACGACGGAGAGGACGGGGCCGAAGATCTCGTCGGTATAGATCGTCATGCCGGGGGTCACCTCGTCGAAGAGGCTCGGCCCGAGGAAGAAGCCGTCGCTCGATCCGTCGAGCTCGACGCCGCGACCGTCGACGACGAGGCGGGCGCCCTCCGCCACCCCGGCGGTGAGATAGCCGGCGACCTTCTCCCGGTGGGCCGCCGTCACGAGAGGTCCCATGTCCACGTCGCGGCGGCCGTCTCCGACTTTGAGCTTGGCCATGCGCTCGGAGATCTTCCCCACGAGCTGATCGGCCACCGGCTCGACGGCGACTACGGCCGAGATCGCCATGCAGCGCTCCCCCGCCGACCCGAAGCCGGCGCTCACCGCCGCGTCGGCCGCCAGGTCCAGGTCGGCGTCGGGGAGGACGACCATGTGGTTCTTCGCCCCTCCGAGGGCCTGCACGCGCTTTCCGTGCCTGGTGCCGTTCTCGTAGACGTAGCGGGCGATCGGGGTCGAGCCTACGAACGAGATCGCCTTTACGCCGGGATGCTCGAGGAGCCGGTCGACCGCGACCTTGTCTCCGTGGACGACGTTGAGAACCCCCTCGGGGAGGCCCGCCTCGGCGGCACGCTCGGCCATCCAGACAGATGCCGACGGGTCCTTCTCGCTCGGCTTCACGACGACGGTGTTCCCGCAGGCGACGGCGATCGGGAAGAACCAGGCCGGGACCATCGCCGGGAAGTTGAAGGGGCTTATCACGGCGGCGACTCCGAGAGGCTGGCGGATCGAGTAGACGTCTACGTTCGTCGAGACCTCCTCGGAGTAACCGCCTTTCAACAACGCCGGGATCCCGCAGGCGAGCTCGATGACGTCGACAGCACGGCTCACCTCTCCGAGGGCGTCGGACAGGACCTTGCCGTGTTCCTCGGTGATGAGGTTCGCCACCTCCCCCGCCCGGTCGACCACGATCTCTCTCAAGGCGAAGAGGATCTTCGAGCGCCTGGCGAGAGAGGAGTGACGCCACTCGGCGAAGGCCGACACGGCCGCCGCCACGGCCTGGTCCACCTCTGACGCCGAGGCGAAGGCTACCCGCTTGGTCACGGCTCCGGTGGCGGGGTCGTACACCTCCCCGACCCGCTCGGGCTGGTCCCCGAAGGGCTTGCCGCCGATCCAGTGGCGGACGAGCGAGTCGGGCGCGAGCCGATGAGACGTGGGCGGGGGAGAATCTGTCATTGGCGGGGGCGAAACTGTCATCGCCCGATTGTCGCGCCAGGTGGCGTGCTCCCGTCTAATCCCGCCGGCGCGGTCGGCGGGCTCCGCAGGTCGCGCTCTCGCTAGGTAGCTTTGTGCTCCACGCCCGAGCGGGGGAGGACGATCTTGCACCACGCCATCTACCACATGACCTTCTTCCAGGCCATCGTGATCGGGTTGCTGCAAGGAGTCACGGAGCTCTTTCCTATATCGAGCCTCGGCCACACCGTTCTCGTGCCGGCGTGGATCGGCGGCACCTGGGGGACGCTCGTCCGCCAGGAGTCCGAGCCCGAGAGCCCCTACCTCGCCTTCGTCGTAGGCCTCCACCTCGCCACCGCCGTCGTGCTCCTCTGCTTCTACTTCCGCGAGTGGGTGCGCCTCGTCGTCGCCTTCTTCCGCCTCGTCGGACGGGGCCGCGCCGTCGACGACCAGGAGCGCCTGGCACTGTTCATCGTCGTGGCGACGATCCCGGCCGGGATTCTCGGGATCGTGCTCGAGCACCAGTTCCGCGTGCTCTTCGCCAAGCCGCTCGCGGCCGCCATCTTCCTCATGGCGAACGGGGCCATCCTGGTCGTCGGCGAGGCCCACCGGCGCCGCCGGGAGGCGGCGGGGCGAGCGGTCGTAGCTTCCGCCGGCGACGGTGCCTTGGAGGGGGAAGAAGACCCCTCTCGCTCGGCGGGAGAGCGATCGCCCACCACGAGGACGAGGCGCGAGACCGTGCGCGAGCGGATCGTCCCCATGGACGCTGCCGCCGAAGGCGAGCTCGCCAAGATCGGCGTCGTCTCCGCCTTCGTTATCGGGCTCTCACAAGCCCTTGCGCTCCTCGCCGGCTTCAGCCGGGAGGGCGTATCTATGGTAGGTGGGCTCTACCGAGGGCTCGACAGGGAGAACGCCATGCGTTTCTCGTTCCTGCTCGCGACGCCGGTGATCTTCGCCGCCGGCGCCCTCAAGATCCCCGACCTCCTCGGGCCCCTTGGTGACGGCGTGCGCGCGCAGGTGATAGCGGGCAGCGTTGCGGCTGTGGCGAGCTCTCTCTTCGCCGTCGTCTTCCTCGCCCGCTACTTCAAGACACGGACCCTTCTCCCCTTCGCCGTCTACTGCCTCGCCTTCGGCCTCGCCTCTGTCATCCGCTTCGGCGTCTTCTGACGCAAGCCGGCGCGAGCGGCGCGCTAGCCGGCGACCTCGGGACCGCTTCGAGAGACGGCGAGAAGAGCGATGTCGTCGGAGCGGTCCGTCCCGATCTCCTCGACGATCCTGTCGCAGAGCGTCTCGCTGTCTCCGGTATGGCCGGCCGCGAGCAAGACGAGCTCGTCCATGCGATCCGCAAGGTAGCCGTGGCGATCGTCGACGAGGCCGTCTGTATAGAAGAGGAGGATCTCTTTCGAGAGGCGCCCTCGCCAGTCGCGTGCGCCTGGAGCGGGAGCGCCGAGCGGAGGCGTCACGGGGACGGGCAGGTAGTGGGCCTCCTTGCCCGAGACGACGAGCGGTGGAGGATGGCCGGCGCTCGCGATGGCGATGGCTCCCGTACGAGGGTCGAGGCGGCTGAACATCGCCGTGGAGATCTTCTCGAAGCCGAACAGCTCCCAGTCCTCCCTGAGCGCCTTCACGACGCTCCTCGGGTCGCCGCCCTGAGCCGCCAGCGTGCGCACGGCGCTTCGTAGGAGGCCCATCATGGCTGCGGAGTGGTGGTCGTGGCCCGCCACGTCGCCGATGACGAGGAAAAGCGAGCCGTCAGGGAGCGCCATGGCGTCGTAGAAGTCGCCCCCGACCTCGGCGTCGTCGGTGCCAGGGAGGTAGCGGACGGCGAGATGGACGCCTTCCAGCTCGGGCAGATCGGAAGGAAGGAGGCTCTGTTGCAGCACGTGGGAGATATCGTGCTCGATCTCGTATCGCCTCGCCTTCTCGACGACAGCTGCCACCTGGGAGGCGAGACGCTCGGCGAGCCTCACGTCAGAGAGGTCGAACTGCCGGCGAGAGGCGGAGGCGACGAGTGTGAGCGATCCGAGAACAGTCCCTCCGACCGCCAGCGGTACGGCTATGTACGAGCTGAAATCGAGCTCCGAGACGATGTCGAGATGCTCGTCTCCCCGGGTGGTGCTGCGCAGGAAGTCCTTCGGCATCTGCGGTGACCACAACGTCCGGCCGTCGCGGATCACAAGAGCGCTCGGGTGCTCGCCCTCGAGGTCAGGTGGGTAGTCGCGCAACCTGTCCACGTACCTCCGCATCGTAGGGTCGGCGTGGTGGGCGACCCTACGAGCGAGCCTCTCCTCCTCGATCACGTCGATCAGGCAGAGATCGCCGAGCGTGGGCACGGCCGTCGTCGCCAGCCGATCGAGGGTCGCCTGGTAGCCGCCCGCCCCTGCGATCGCCGTCGCCACGTCCAGCAAGAAACGCTCCGACCTCTGGGACTCGCGCAGCTCCCAGTGAAGCCTGGCATTGCCGATCGCCACGGCGGAGCGTCCTGCCACGTCCGCAAGCAGGTGGCGCGTCGCCTCGTCGAGATCTCGGCCACCGGCGAGCTGCGCGACGAAGAGCGCCCCCATCCTGCGTGCCCCCTCCACGAGGGGCACGAGCATCGCCGCCCCAAGGCCGAGAGGAGCGAGCAGCTCGGCCACGTCTGAGAAGAGCTCTGCCGGAGCGTCGCTCGCAACCAGGCTCGCGAAGTCGGCGAAGTAGCGGGCCTCCCCTTCTGCAGCAGCACGCTCGAGAGCCGCCACGACTGAAGGATGGCCTCGCTCCGGCACCGACTCCCTGATGACGGAGTCGAGCTCGGGATCGCGATGGGCGAGCGCCTCGCGCACGAGCCTGCCGGAGCTGTCCATGACGTGGACGACGGCGAGATCGACGACTTGGGGGACAAGGAGCCGGACGACCTTGTCGAGGGTCTCTGTGTAGTCGAGCGACTCGCCGAGGGCACCCGAGATGGAGGCGAGGAGCCTGTTCCGCTCGGCCGCCTGCCGTTCGTTTCTCCGTAGCCGTGCCCTGTCGAAGGCCTGGGCTGCCTGCTCGGTCACGGCGACGAGGTATGCCCTCTCGTGCACCTCGAAGTCCCCTTCGCCGGCAAAGCCAAAGCTGAGCAGGCCGATGCTGTCGCCGTGGACGACCAAGGGGAGGATGGCGAGGCGATCGTGCTGCGGGGTGACCGTGGAGCTTGCCGGATACCGCGCTCGAAGGTCGGCTTTGGACCTTATCCAGATGGCCTCACGTGTCCGGAAGGCCTCGCAGGCCGGGAGATCCGCTTCAATCTCCATCGTCTGGAACTCCAGGGCGGTCCGGGACGCCCTGGCGGGACCGAAAAGGACGAGCGAGTCTCCCCGGGCGAGCCAGAGAGCGCAGCCCGGAGGCACTTCGGGGGCAGATCCGGCGAGGGCGCGGGAGGCCTCGATGGACACGATCTCTGTTATCTCCTCGTCGCTCAGCTGCCCCGAGAGGGCGACCGTGACGTTCTGGAGGTTGGCTATCAAGCCGGCAAGGGTCTCTGCCCGCAGGCGGGCGTCGCGCTCGGATTCGAAGAGCCTGACGCGATCCATCGCCGTCGATATCCGATCGGCGACAAGGGTGAGGGTGGCGGCATCCGTCTCGCTGAAGAAAGCCCGCTCGTAGCTGCCGGCGTGGAGCACCCCGAGCAGCTCGTCCCCGGTCAGGACAGGCACGGCGACGACAGAGCGGATGCCGAGGGCCCGTAGGGTGGGAGACGCCAGCTCGACCTTCGAGAGATCGTCGATCACGACAGGCTGCCTTCCTGCGGCGACCGAGCCCGCCATGCCGGCGCCGACGGGCATGCTCACCTCGACTACCCGCGAAGAGAGCCCGACCGAGGTCCGCGTCACCAACTCGTCGCGGCTCTCGTTGGCAGCAAGAAACGACACCGTGTCCGCCTCCAGCAGGTCGCGCACCGTCACGAGCACTCCGTCGAGGAACTCGTCCAGCGTCGGGTCGCTCACAGCCGAGTCGGTGGCGGCGGTGAGCTGCGCTCTCCAGCGACTGGCGGAGGCACCGGCAAGGTTGGCTGCCTGCTCAGCAGCGATCAGCCGCCTCACTCTCTCGGACTCGCGTGAGCCGGAGAGCCGCGCGGCTCGCCTGCGCCGCTTGCCTCGGGACCCCGGGTTGGTACGGCTGTCGCTCACCTCTGTCCCTTCGACACCCGTGTCGTCTCCAACTTAGTGCAACCCCCCGGGGCTCGTCGGAGCTCGTAGGTGATCGAGACGGAGCCGCGCGGCGGCGACGTTTGCGATCGCGCGATACGGGGAACGTCCTCTGGACAACCAAGAAGGCGGTGGTATGCCCCCGGTACCACCGCCGGTAAGCAGCAGCCCTCGGTTCCCTCGCCCGGGGGCTGCTCCGCGCCACGGCAGGTCGAGGGGGCTGCGCGAGAGCTCTCGGTCCGCTAAGAATGAAGGCTCTAGGCCTTGAACCCGCTTGCATCGTCGAGGAGGGGCAGGTGGCACAGGAATTCGGAGTGAGCGAGACGCGGAAGCTGGATCTGCCCGTGTTAGCCGTGCGGGGGGACGTCGACATCGCCACGAAAGATGCCCTCCAGTCCTCGCTCGACGCCATGGTCGAGGCCCCTGACCGGGTCCTCGTCGTCGACTTGAGCGAGGTGACCTTCATCGACTCGACCGGGCTCGGCGTCCTCGTGACGACGCTCACGAGATGCCGCGAGGCAGGAAAGGATCTTCACCTGGTGACGGAAAGCCCGCGAGTGCTCCAGCTCCTGTCGATCACGGGCCTCGACGAGACCTTCTCGGTCGTCGGATCGCTCGAGGAGATCGCTGGCACCTGACGGCCGGCGAAGCTCCTGGGAGGCAATATCAGGTGCACCTGACAAACTTTGTCAGGTGCACCTGATATAGTCCTCTCCGATGCGGAGCGCTCGGCTAATCGTCCTGGTCCTTGTCCTGGGCTCCCTCGCCGCCGCCTGCGGGACGCCCTCGGGCGCAAATGCCGCCGTAGGGGACGCCAGGGCGATCGCCTGCATGAAGGTCGGTGCCGTCCTCTCAAACGGACCTGAGCCGAGCGCCGACCCGATCGGGTACGCCGAGGCGCAGATCCGCCTCCTCCGCCGGGTGAAGACGAGTGACGCAGCCTTGCGATCGGCGATCGCTCGGCTCGACGAGGCATACGCGCACTTCTACGACAGGAGCGGAGCGCCCGGCGCTCGACACGAGATCGCCTCCAGCGCCCGGGCGGTGGACCGGATCTGCCCCGGCGCCACCGTGAAGGACGGGATATGAGATCTGCTCCAAGACGTCTGCTCGTCGCGGCGGCGGCCGCTCTTCTCGGAGGTTGCCTCTCCGGCTGCGGGGCGAGCACGCACGTGCCGACGCTCACGCTCTACAACGGCCAGCATCCCGAGACGACCGACTCGCTCGTGCTTGGCTTCGAGAAGGCGACGGGAATCCACGTCATCGTGCGCTCGAACGACGAGGACTACCTGGCTGACGAGATCGTCGAGGAGGGCTCGCGATCACCGGCCGACGTGATCTACACGGAGAACTCCCAGGCGCTCGAGTACCTGCAGCAAAAGGGCCTCCTCGCCAAGGTTGAGCGCTCTACGGTCGCGAAGAGCCAGGCGAAGTACGACTCTCCCCGTGACGACTGGGTGGGAGTGTCGGCACGGGTGAGCGTGCTCATCTACAACCCGAGCCTGATCAAGAGATCACAGCTTCCGACGCACGTGGTCCAGCTCGGCGAGCCGAGGTACAAGGGAAAGCTCGCAATCGCCAACGCCGAGTCGGACTTCGAGCCCATCGTCACCTCCGTCCTCAGGGCCTACGGCAAGGCGAGGACGCTTGCCTGGCTGAAGGCGATCAAGGCGAACGCCAGCGTCGGCAACCACATCTACCCTGACAACGAGACGATCGCAGACGAGGTCAACCGGGGCGTCGCCGCCTTCGGGATCGTGAACCAGTACTACTGGTGGCGGATGCGGGCGGAGGTTGGCGCCTCCAACATGCACTCGAAGATCACCTACTTCGCTCCCCGTGACCCCGGCTACGTCCTCGACATCTCCGGCGCCGCCGTGCTGCGCTCGAGCAGGCACAAGGCTCTGGCCCAGAGGTTCCTCGCCTTCATCGTCTCGAGAAGGGGCCAGCAGATCATCGCCCACTCGATCAGCTTCGAGTACCCGATCGACTCCGGCGTCACGACGGCCCAGCCCGAGACGCCCTTCAAGGACCTGCAGCCGAACCCGATCAACATAAGAGAGCTCGGTGCCGGCACCGAGGCGATCGCCCTCTTGCGCGAGGTCCAGCTGATTTGAGCCTCGTCGCCGCCTCGGGGCGGGCCACCCGGCCACATCTCCTCCTCGCGCTCAGCCTGCTCGTGGTCGGCGTCCTCGCCCTCCCCCTCTGCTTCCTCCTGTCCGAGGCGGCGGGAGCCGGCCTGCCGGAGGTCTGGCACCTCATCTGGCGCTCCCTCACGGCGAGCCTTCTTTGGAACACCGTCCGGCTGACGATCGTCGTCACCCTCCTCTGCGCCGTCGTCGGCACGCTGGCGGCCTACGGAGTAGAGCGGACCGACCTCCCCGGACGACGGGTCTGGGCCGTGCTCGTCGTCGTCCCCTTCGCCATCCCTGACTTCGTCGTCAGCTTCGGCTGGTCCTCCCTGTCCACATGGGTGCAGGGCTTCAGGGGAGCCGTGCTCGTGATGACGCTCGCCGTCTACCCGCTCGTCTACCTCCCGGTTGCCGCCAGCCTGCGGGGGGCCGACCCCGGCCAGGAGGAGATCGCCCGTGGCCTTGGAGCCCGCCGCCTCGAGACCTTCTGGCGGGTGACGGTCGGCCAGGCGCGCCGCGCCATCCTCGGCGGCTGCCTCCTCGTCGCCC